>CAYNUM010000230.1:0-4730 GCA_964400025.1 uncultured Croceivirga sp. | reverse complement strand
ATATTTCGGGGCATGCCCCTTGGAGCGATGCCTATGAAAGTATACTTTACGTTTCCTGGGCAACAATGGGATTGGGGCTTTTATTCATTCGTAAAAGTGACCTCACTTTGGCTGCAAGTACCTTCGTGGCTTCAATGCTTTTGTTTATCGCTCATCAAAGTTGGGTAGACCCAGCAATTGCCAATTTGGTGCCTGTTCTCGATAGTTATTGGTTGATGATACATGTCGCCGTTATTGTCGGTAGTTATGGGCCTTTGACCGTTGGAATGATTCTCGGTGTAACGGCATTGATTTTAATGATTTTGACCACAAAGAAGAACAAGAAAAAAATGGATATCAACCTCAAAGAGCTGACCATAATCAATGAACTTGCCTTGACTATTGGGCTAGTTATGTTGACTATTGGTAATTTCTTGGGAGGACAATGGGCCAATGAAAGTTGGGGAAGATATTGGGGATGGGACCCTAAAGAAACCTGGGCACTAATTTCAATAATGATTTATGCGTTCGTAATTCATATGCGCTTTGTACCTGGTCTTAGGGGTAAATGGATTTACAATTTTGCCAGTGTTGCCGCCTATGGTAGTATTATGATGACTTATTTCGGAGTGAATTTTTATCTAGTTGGTCTTCATAGCTACGCACAATCGGGTTCAGCTGCCATAACACCAGACTATGTAAAATACATCGTGTTAGGGATTTTCGTGTTGGGCGGAATTAGTTTGTGGCGCTATCGTGTGAATTATAAAACGGCTTAGATTTTTTCATTCCCTCGAAGTCGGGTATCTATGTACTAAAACGGAATAATCCATTATTTCTCAAGCAACAACTTCATCAGTTCCTCAGCTGCTACCTTACCCTTTTCTTTGAGGAAATCCCGAGGCGTATCATCGCCCAATTCAAAGACAATGGCAGGCATTTCATAATTGGCATAGAAATGATTACGTGAGACCATAGTAGGATATAATTTTTTTGATGCACTGATATTCGACTTCTTTTGAGGTAGTCGATTTTCAATGTTTTCCATCCAATCAAAAACGATTTGCCCTCTTTGTCCAGTAACAGTGGTATCCAGCGGATAATAGATGTCATCCCAAGTGGAATGAAAATCAACTCCAAATACAAATTCATATCCTTCTTGGCTCTTCGTTTTCAAAAAATCACGAACAGAACGCGTTTCGGGTTGGTTAAATGCTTCCCAATCGCGGTTGAGGTCAATACCACCCGTATTGTGTCGCCAATGGCCACCATCAACACCATCAGGGTTAATCATCGGAGCGTTGAAAATTGTAAATTGCTTTCTAAAGGATTTGGCCAACTCTGAATCCCCAACCAGAGTTTCCATAAAGGATTTCATTGCGAGAAAACCAGTAACTTCTGGAGGATGTTGAAACGTCATTATAAATAGGGCTTTTTTTGAATCATCTTCATTTACTTCCATTAATTTGATTGGTCTGCCCTCGCGACTTTTGCCTATTTCATAAGTTGAGTTGAATGATTTTTGCGATAGTGAATCCACCCACTTATTTACTCGTTTTGACGGGTATAGTTCTTGGGCGGTTACCCAAGTAGGTGCGGCATCGACCTGAACTGAAATTTCAATTTGCTCAGGTGCGGCTTTTATTCCGAACTGTCCCTCCCCAGGGTTAATTAGTTTGAAATCAGTACTGTCAATACGTTTAAAATTTGTTCCGTCCCGACTTATCTTAGGGTAATATCGACTTCGGCTACCCTGGTAAGTAAAGTTTATTTTAATCTCTTGACTGTCTTCCCCCCACACTTTAAAGGCATACCATGGGCTTGGATTGATTGGACTGTTTTCGGGAGTAATCCATATGGTATAGTGATTTAATGAATCATGGGCCACACCGTTCAAACGAGCGGAGTCGAATTGATTGCTAAAGAAAATAGTACTATCTTGAAATGCCCAAATACCCTTCCATTGCTTTTGAATTGGTTTTGTTTTAGTAGATACTATCGGGTTGGGTCCTTGCCCTTGATATCCAGTATTTTGTGTGGTCGATGCTGAGTTTTTGCAACCATAGTTTACTGCGAGCAACATCACTAAAAGCACTTGGAATCTAGCCTTCATAATTTTCTTCTTTTACTTGGCGTAAAGTATGTAATTTTTGTAAAAACCTGAAGCAAAGCAGGAATTTCAAAACTTTTTTACATCTTTGCAATATTATGAAGCTCTAGAAATTATGTTCAGCATAGCAACATTGGTTAAGGCCAATTATTAAAAACCGGAAGGGAGATTTCGGTTGGTTGCTTTTCTTCAACAGTACTAACATAATTTCATTTAAATGACATCACAATCTAATTCAATAAAAAAATTCTTCAACTATTTCTGGATTGCTGTAACTGGGAAGGAACAAGAATTTACCTCAGGAAGCATACGAAGAGCGATTTTTATGCTGTCCGTCCCCATGATCTTGGAAATGCTCATGGAGAGTATTTTTGCGATAGTCGATATTGCCTATGTTTCACAAGTTAGTGTCAATGCCGTGGCAACTATCGGTCTCACTGAATCTGTAATAACCTTGGTCTACGCCATAGCCATCGGTTTGAGCATGGCCGCTACGGCTGTTGTAGCCCGAAGGGTAGGAGAAAAGGATTTGCAAGGGGCTAGGGATGCCGCCGTCCAGGCAATTACCTTGGGAATTCTGGTCGCATTGATTGTAGGAGCTATAGGTTTTCTCTACAATAAAGAGATTCTGGCCTTAATGGGAGCAGAGCCTGACCTTATAGAAGAAGGTCATGGATACACCAAGTGGTTGATAGGGGGTAATATTACCATTCTTCTGCTCTTTTTGATCAATGCAATTTTTAGGGGTGCCGGTGACGCCAGTATTGCTATGTGGGCCTTGGTGCTCTCAAATGGTCTGAATATCATTCTGGACCCAATTTTTATTTTCGGTTGGGGTCCAATTCCTGAATATGGGGTAATGGGAGCTGCTATTGCGACTAATATCGGTCGTGGTACGGCTGTTTTATTTCAATTGGGTATTTTGTTTTTTGGATGGAGTAAGATACGTTTATTGTTAAGCGATGTTGCGTTGAACCTTTCGGTAATGTTCAACCTTGTAAAGGTTTCAATTGGTGGTATTGCCCAGTTTTTGATTGGAACATCAAGTTGGGTGTTTCTGATGCGTATCATGTCGGAATTTGGAAGTGAAGTTTTGGCCGGTTATACCATTGCTATTCGAGTAATCATGTTTACGCTTATGCCTTCATGGGGTATGAGCAATGCGGCGGCTACCTTGGTGGGTCAAAATCTTGGTGCTCAACAGCCAGAACGGGCCCAAAAATCGGTTTGGATAACCGGAAAATACAATGCCTATTTTATGGCCGCTGTTTCCTTGGTATACCTAATTTTTGCCACCCAAATTGTAGCCGCATTCAATAGTACGCCTTCAGTGGTTGAAAGTGGCGCCCTATGTCTTAGGATTATAGCGGCCGGCTATATTTTTTATGCTTATGGCATGGTAGTCAGTAATGCTTTCAACGGTTCAGGGGATACCCAAACACCTACCAAAATAAACTTGATTGCTTTTTGGTTGTATCAACTACCCTTGGCCTATTTGTTGGCCATTGTTTTGGGTTGGGGAGCTAAAGGCGTGTTTATCGCTATTACTACTGCTGAAGTTTTATTGGCCGTGATAGCAATAGTTTGGTTTAAAAAAGGCAATTGGAAATCCGTTCAGGTCTGAAGTACTTGCTCGATTTTAGTATTTTTAAATTCAAATTGGTTTTATGAATAAAAAGAAAGGTATTAACACCATATGTACGCACATTGGTTCTGTGGATGATTTACAGTTCAAAGGGGCGGTTTCCCCTTTGTATATGGCGACTTCATATGCATTTCAAGATGTTGATGAAAAAAGATACCCCCGGTATTTCAATACACCTAATCAGCAAGCTCTGACAAAAAAGATTGCTACTTTGGAGAATACTGAATCTGCCATGATTTTTGGCAGCGGTATGGCGGCAATTAGTCATACATTAATGGCTTTTCTGAAGGCAGGTGACCATATAGTCTTTCAACAGACACTTTACGGGGGTACGTATAATTTTGCGACTACGCAGTTAGAGAAGTATGGTATTTCATTTTCCTTTACCTCTGGTTGGGAAGTTGATGACTTTGAAAAGGCCATTCAACCACACACCAAGGTGATTTATGTTGAAACCCCATCCAACCCATTATTAACCATTACTGATTTAAAGGCGGTTTCTAATCTAGCTAGGTCAAAGGGTATTTTGACCATGATAGACAATACATTTGCTAGTCCGATAAATCAGAACCCTGCAGATTACGGTATCGATATTATGATTCATAGTGCTACAAAGTATATGGGTGGACACTCAGATATTTGTGCCGGTGCTGTCGCAGCTTCTGAAGAGAATATCAAGAGACTCTGGGAATCGTCAATTTGTTTTGGTGGAAGCCTGAGCGATCAGACCGTTTGGTTATTGGAACGAAGTTTAAAAACCATGGGGCTTCGGGTAAATGCGCAAACCAGCAATGCCAGCCAAATGGCGCACTTGTTATATGAACATTCAGATATTGATGCCGTTTATTATCCAGGACTTATTTCTCACCCGGGACATGAGCTTGCAAAAGCCCAAATGAAGGGTTTTGGTGCCATGCTCTCTTTTGAATTGAATAGTGGTATTGATGCCACTGAATTTATGAAAATGACTTCTAACATAGTAGCCGCATATCAGTG
>CAYNUM010000229.1:0-4749 GCA_964400025.1 uncultured Croceivirga sp. | reverse complement strand
ATGCTGCCGGGATTTTTGATCGACACAATAGAAGACGCTTGCCTGTAATGAAAGATGGCATCTTGGTTGGGCAGATAAGCCGAAAGGATATCGTTGTGGCCGCACTCAAACTTAGTGGGGCCAATTGGAAATAAAGCGCTCCCTAACCTTCCAACGAAGAAGGTACTTTAATGTATTTGGCAATGGCCGACGGAAGTCTATCACAGTTTAAAGCTACCTTAGCTCGCAAGCAAGCGAGAAAAAATAAGAACCAAGGAAAATTTGATAGAAGAAAATTAGGATTTAAATCTTCTAAGGAAGAATTTGATTTTCCCCAATTATCTCAAGCTGAGCTTGAAATTGCCAAAACCGAAATACGTAGGAAAATAAGGAATCAAAATAGGATTGGATATATTATCCTAATAACCATTTTAGTTCTGGGGTTTCTCTTACTTGTTTATATAAATTGACCTATCACCTAAATAATTCACTCCCTTTTTACAATCAAATAAAAATCGTCGTCTAACCTACGGTAACCTAAATCGTACACAAAGTAATAGGTTGTTCCCTTTTTAGTAGTAAGTAGATTGGTGATGAACTCAAAATCAAAACCTTTGTCTAGCAATCGGGTCTTGGTGGTTTTCGTCGTCTTGCCATCTTTCAACTCAAAAGAATCTAAAATTCTATAATTCTTTCGCAAACGATTGTTGATATTGCGAACCAAATTTTTACTATCCTTGTTGAGTTTGTTGTTATGGGCATTGCGGCAATAGTCAGAGCAGAATTTTTTATCTGCACGACCACGAATGACCGTGTCACATTCCAAACATTTTCGAGCTTCCATGGGTTAGTGTTCCAATACAATATCGTATTTTTTCAATAAACCGATAAGTCCCTTCTGACTAAACCTGGCTTTTTTGATGTTGTTTTGAGTTGGATCAATATTGAAATTATGGGCTTCTGATAAGTCTGCACTATGTAAAATGGTGCTTTCAAAAATGGCGTTTTCAAAATCACAACCAGGAAACTTGCAGCCTGTAAGGTCGGCTTGTGCGAAATCAACTTGATGTAATCGGCAATCTTGAAATAAGGTTTTGCCAATATCCATCTCGTAAAAGCTTGCTAAGGAAAGATTACATCTCTCAAAACGCATTGCAAAGAGTAGGGGATTACAAGTTTCGAATCGAATACCGATTAATTTACAATCGGTGAAAACAACACTATTGAATTGCGTATTCGTGATATTGGTGTTGGTCATATTACAATTCACGAACTGACTCTCCACAAAGAGCTGATTGTCCAAAAACCCTTCTTGAAATTGACAATCTTCAAAAGTGCAATTTTCGTAATCGCCTTTTGGTAGTTTTTGCGTAGTAAAATCCTCCTTTAAAAATACCTTATCCGCAAAAAAATCATGCATCAGTTATCATTCAAAATCAAGGCAGGAAGATTCAGCGCTTTGTACATATCATTGTAGGCCGCCATTTCAGTATTGACGATGGCATTCTTTTCTTTTTCATAGGTACTCCAAGCTTTCATTAAATCTTGTAAACGTGCTTTGGCCCCTTCAGTTACCTTGGGTTCGGCTACATCTACATAACCCTTTAGATGCATAAAATCGGCATTCAACTGATTGTGAAAGTTGATGACATCTTGAAAGGTCTTTTGTTTTGGTTGTATGAGGTGCTCTTCCCATGTGGTAATTCGTTTCATTAGACTGTCACCCTTGACCAAAAGTTCCTTGGCAGCTTCATTTTTCTTTAAAAGCTTTTTGTACGATTGTAATTGACTTTTAGCTGACCGCATTTGATTGACAGCACCGTGCATGTTCTTAAGCGTATTTTCAATTTGGTTGAGAACGGTTTGCTGTTCTGCATAATCGCTGGTCGAACCATCTATTTTCGGATTAGCCAAAATCGTTGCCGTGGTCTCGACGGTTTCACCTTCAGAAGTTAATCTTAGGGTGTAGGTACCGGGAGCCACCGCTGATCCTGCATAATTTCCAAAGACAAACACCTTGTCAATTGAAGGCACGGCCTCTTTTCTAAAATCCCACGTGAAGCGATTGTACCCTTTTTTGCTGGGTAAAACCTGCGGTTTTGGTGGTCCACCTGGCCACGACTTAAAGCCTTTTGGTTTTTGGTTGGTGTAAGAACGAATGACCTCTCCATTTTGTAGCACTTCCAGTTTTAATTCAATCGAATCCAACTTTTTTGGGAGATAGTAATCGACGCTTACACCCGATTTTGGGTTCTGCCCAAGACCTGGTCTTGGCTTTTCTTGATAGCCTCCGAAGATGCGATAACTCGCTTTGGGCCCTACTATTTTTAAACTCTCTGATGTGTCAAAACTATTTTGAAGTGCTCCCAAATCGTCCAAAATCCAGAACGAACGACCCGCGGTGGCAACCACTAAATCATTGTCTTGAATGATTAAATCATTAATCGGTACCAAAGGTAAATTCAATTGAAACTTTTGCCAGTTTTGACCATCGTCCATAGAAATGTAAAGACCGGTCTCGGTACCTGCATAAAGCAGCCCTTTTTTCTTTTTATCCTCACGTACAGCCCGAACAAAGGTGTGCTTGTCAGTAATACCGTTCGTGATTTTTGTCCATGTTTCGCCATAATTTGAAGTCTTAAAGACATAAGGCTTTAAATCCATGGACTTGTAGCGCATAACAGCGATATAGGCCGTAGCGGGATCATGAGGAGAAACTTCTATACTATTTACGATGCCATTGCCGATGTTAGGTGGGGTAATATTCGTCCAATTGGTTCCCCCGTCTTTTGTGATGTGAACCAGACCATCATCACTACCAGCATAAAGAACACCTTGCTCATGGGGCGATTCGGTCAGGTACATTAACGTGTTATAATTCTCACCACCTGCACCTTCATTGGTATATGGCCCACCGCCGGGACCATGTTTTTCAGACTCGTTCCTGGTCAAATCTGGACTGATAACTTCCCAACTAGTGCCACCATCGGTCGTCTTGAATACCACATTACCGGCGTGGTAAATGGTATTTCGGTCATGAGGTGAACTAATTATTGGGGCGTTCCAGTTATACCGAAATTTCATGTTTTTAGGAAACCGACCTAAACCCAATTCTGCATATTCCTTAATGGGTTTTCCCTCTCTTGAGGCCTTTACCCATTTCTCAATGATACCTTGATAACATCCACCATAAACAATTTCGGGATTATCCGGGTCAAAAGCCAAATAGGCACTTTCGCAGCCTGCAACGGAATACCAATCCTTCCAATCGATGCCCGCATCATTAGTACGACTTGCTATGGCTATCGCAGAATTATCTTGCTGACCCCCATATACATTGTACGGCACTAAATTGTCGGTAATGACCCTATAAAACTGTGAAGTGGCTTGGTTTTGTTGGGTACTCCAACTTTTACCACCATTGTTTGAAACGTTGGCACCCCCGTCATTGGAATTGATCATCACTTGGTTGTTATGCGGATGTATCCATAAATGATGGTTGTCACCATGTGGGGTAGGAATAGGCTTAAATGACCTTCCTCCATCGATTGATTTTGTTACGGGAGCATTCGCAACATATACCACATTTTCATCTTGTGGATCGGCAAAAATCTCCATGTAGTACCAAGAACGTGCAATGTTAATACGGTCTTTGTTGACCTGTGTCCATTTTTTACCCGCATCCGTGGATTTATACACGCCACCCTTGGTGCCTTTGGCCTCTATGACTGCATATACCAATTCGTTATTTGCCCGCGAAACGGAAATGCCAGCTTTACCAAATTCCTTGGGGAGGCCCTCTTTAAGTTTTTTCCATGTACTACCCCCATCGGTCGATTTATAGATGCCCGAGGAAGGCCCACCTGACTCCATTGTCCAAGGATATCTTCGATGTTGCCACATAGCGGCATAAAGAATTGATGGATTCTTCATATCCATAGAAATGGAGGAAGCCCCTGTATTTTCATCAACGAAGAGTACCCGTTGCCAAGTTGCACCTCCGTCAAGGGAACGATAAACACCACGTTGTTGTGAAGGACCATATTGTGCGCCCTGCGCCGAGATAAAAACAATATCAGGATTGGTAGGATGTATAATTACGTCAGAGATGTGTCGGGTTTCATCCAAGCCGATATGCTTCCAGGTCTTGCCAGCATCGGTCGACTTGTAAACGCCATCGCCCATAGAGGTCATTACCCCTCGTGCAGGGTGTTCACCCATTCCCGCAATAACAATATTGGGGTTGCTTTCGGCCACCGCAATGGCACCCACTGTGCCCGTATTCAATTGCCCATCGGAAACGTTTTTCCATGTGATGCCGTCGTCAACGGTTTTCCAAATACCTCCACCGGTGGTACCCATGTAATAGGTCATAGGTTGGCCAACCACTCCGGTTGAGGTTACACTTCGCCCTCCACGGAACGGACCAATATTTCGCCATTTTAGTCCGGAATACATCGAATCATTCATAACGATTGAAGGCCCTGATACCTTTTTACTTCTTCGTTGGGCCGTTAGCAATAAAGGAGTAATAAGCGATAGGACTAGGAGGAGTTTAAGTGTTCTCATGGGTTGGATTTTAGAGGTAGGAAGATACGAAAACCATAATCAAAATTTTAAACTAATGTTAAAACTAAAATTTTATTTGGAACAAACGTTCTAAATAAAATATGTTTGTATCGGAATGAACGTTCCAAAATAAATATTCATATAAAATCAAATCAAATGCAAAAATTAGAGAATAGAGTGGCCATTGTTACTGGAGCGACC
>CAYNUM010000228.1:0-4787 GCA_964400025.1 uncultured Croceivirga sp. | reverse complement strand
GGTAAAAATTAACAACTGTTACACTTTTCAAAAACTTTTTTCTTTTTCATGGCATAAGAATTGTTCCCTCTAGAAGACGATTAGAGTTGTAATCGTTGTAAAAATCTGTAAATCAGATGTTTTTGATTTTGTTAGTGCGTTTTTAGTGATTTATAGATGTAGTATTAATGACAGAATGACCGAAAAATACGTATGAGTTCCATAAAATTTAAAAGTCTTGACAATATGTCCTTTCAAGGGTTGGATGACGAAGCGGAGTTGATTCCTTTATTGACGCCCGAAGATGAGGAGGAAATGAACCGAGAAGACCTACCGGAAACGCTACCGATATTACCGCTTCGCAATACGGTTCTTTTTCCAGGTGTGGTGATTCCCATAACCGCAGGAAGGGATAAATCAATTAATTTAATCAAGGACGCCAATCAAGGGTCTAAGGTGATAGGCGTAGTGTCACAAAAAGATGAGTCTGTCGAAAATCCTGAAGTGCAAGACATCAATTCGTTAGGTACTGTTGCACGTATTCTAAGGGTGTTGCAAATGCCCGATGGTAACACAACGGTTATCATCCAGGGCAAGAAACGTTTTGAAATCGCCGAAATGATTACGGATAAGCCCTATATGACGGCTACCATCAAGGAAGCGAATGAAAAGCGGCCCGATCAAGACAACAAAGAGTTTTTGGCCATTATTGATTCGATAAAAGAGTTGGCCTATCAGATTATAAAGGATAATCCGAACATACCGAGTGAGGCCACTTTTGCCATAAAGAACATTCAAAGCAATTCATTCCTTATCAATTTTGTTTCCTCAAACCTGAATTTGGGGGTTAGGGAAAAGCAAGAACTTTTAGAGATACAAGATTTACAGAAGCGGGCATTGACTACTTTAAAGCACATGAACTTGGAGTTACAAAAGTTGGAGCTCAAGAACGATATTCAGTCCAAGGTGCGCCATGATATGGATCAGCAGCAACGAGAATATTTCTTGCACCAACAGATGAAGACCATTCAAGAAGAACTGGGTGGGGTTTCCTATGATGAGGAAATTGACGAGATGCGCAAAAAGGCCAAGAAAAAGAAGTGGGGCAAAAAAATTAAAGAACATTTTGAAAAAGAATTGGCCAAGATGCAACGAATGAACCCGCAGGTAGCCGAATATTCTATCCAACGGAACTATTTGGACCTCTTTGTTGAACTGCCTTGGAACGAATTTTCTAAGGATAAGTTTGATTTAAAGCAAGCACAAAAAATACTGGATAGGGACCATTATGGACTTGAAGATGTGAAGCGAAGAATTATAGAATATTTGGCCGTACTTAAACTGCGCAACGATATGAAATCACCCATACTTTGTTTGTATGGACCTCCGGGAGTCGGTAAAACGTCCTTGGGTAAATCTGTTGCGGAGGCCTTGGGCAGGGAATATGTTCGGATGTCACTGGGTGGTCTTCGTGATGAAGCAGAAATTCGAGGGCATCGAAAAACATACATTGGAGCCATGCCCGGACGTATCGTTCAGAGCATCAAAAAAGCAGGGACTTCCAATCCTGTTTTCATCTTGGACGAAATTGATAAACTGGCCAGTAGCCATCAAGGTGACCCATCTTCAGCAATGTTGGAAGTATTAGATCCCGAACAGAACAGTGAATTCTATGATAACTTTTTGGAAATGGGGTATGACCTTTCTAAAGTAATGTTCATCGCCACGGCGAATAACTTAGGAAGTATTCAACCGGCTTTGCGTGATCGTATGGAAATCATCAATGTTACCGGCTATACCATTGAAGAAAAGGTTGAGATTGCCAAAAAGCACCTTTTGCCAAAACAATTAAAGGAGCATGGATTGTCTTCTTCAGATTTAAAAATCGGAAAACCTCAATTAGAGAAAATTGTGGAAGGATACACTCGCGAATCTGGAGTACGTACTTTGGAAAAGCAATTGGCAAAAATGGTAAGGTACGCGGCCAAAAACATAGCTATTGAGGAGAAGTACGATGTGAAGGTTAACAATACTGTTGTCGAGGAAGTTTTAGGACCACCGCGATTGGAACGTGACAAGTACGAAAACAATGAAGTTGCCGGCGTGGTAACTGGATTGGCCTGGACCAGCGTCGGTGGGGATATTCTTTTCATTGAATCCATACTTTCAAAAGGTAAAGGTACGCTCAACATTACCGGAAACTTGGGCAAGGTGATGAAGGAATCTGCGACCATTGCGATGGAGTATATTAAATCTAACGCGGAAACCTTCGGCATCGATAGTGAGGTCTTTGAAAAATACAATGTGCACATACATGTTCCTGAAGGAGCAACTCCGAAAGATGGTCCAAGCGCGGGTATTACCATGTTGACCTCTTTGGTCTCTTTGTTCACCCAGCGAAAGGTAAAAAAGAGCTTGGCCATGACTGGTGAAATTACCTTACGGGGCAAGGTATTGCCTGTGGGCGGTATCAAGGAGAAGATTTTAGCTGCAAAGCGGGCTAGAATAAAGGAAATCATTCTTTGTGAGGATAATCGAAAAGACATTTTGGAAATCAAGCAAGATTATCTGAAAGGTTTAAAGTTTCACTATGTTTCCGATATGAGTGAAGTGATTGAAATCGCAGTTACCAAACAGCGCGTGAAGAACGCCAAAAAACTATAGTGAGATTTTATTTCTCGCTATTTTTGGTACATGCGAAAAATCATCATCGCAATCGATGGTCACTCTTCCACCGGTAAAAGCACGGTTGCAAAGCGCTTAGCGGAAGCACTCGATTACATTTACGTCGATACTGGGGCTATGTATCGTGCAGTAACCCTCTACGCTATTGAGAATGGTTATGTAGGTGAGGGAGTTGAAGAATTTGAAGGACTAAAATCAAGATTGTCCGATATTGAAGTTCTTTTTAAAAAGGGTAAGGATGCGGGTCAATTCCAGATTCATTTAAATAGTGAAAATGTGGAGGGAAAGATTCGCAATCTGCAGGTCTCTCGACAGGTCAGTAAAATTGCCGCGATACCGGAAGTACGTGAGAAACTGGTAGAACAACAGCAACAGATGGGAATTGACAAGGGCATAGTGATGGATGGCAGAGATATTGGTACGGTGGTTTTTCCGCAAGCTGAACTTAAGTTGTTTATGACTGCCTCAGCCGAGAAAAGGGCGCAACGGCGTTATAAAGAACTATTGGAGCGTGGGGAGGATGTTACCTATAGTCAGGTTTTGAAGAATGTACAGGAACGGGATTATTTGGATTCCACTAGAGAAACTTCTCCTTTACGGAAGGCTCAAGGGGCTATTGAATTTGACAACAGTGATATGAGCTTGAATGAGCAATTTGAGCGCATATTGAACTTTGCAAAACGAATTATAGAGGAATAAAAAAGGCGCCTAATGGCGCCTTTTTCACTTCAAGTATTTTTTTAAAGGTTCGGGATAACCAAGACCTGATCAGGATGGATTAGATCCGGATTTTTTAATTGATCGGTATTGGCCTCAAAGATTGCATTGTACTTCATGGCATCACCATAGTAGTGTTTTGCAATTTTACTTAACGATTCCCCACTTTTAACGGTATGTCTGTGGTATACAGAATCATCGGCAACTGTAATGTTGGCTTTTATGTCGGATGGACTTTCACCACCAATGGCTTTAATTTTGTCCCAAATTGCATTTTTGATATATGGGGTTGCAGCTTCTCCTTTTACTTTTAGGACACCTGCTTCTTCAGAAACGTCACCACCTTGAATTCCAAGTTCTTGACCTAGTTCAAGAACGGCTTGATATTTTGCTTTTGCACTCATAATGTTCTTTTATTTTTAATAGTTACTATTTAGAAACAAGATAGGTATAAAAGTCACATTGTGATTCAAATTTTCTTTAAGACTTGATTAAAGATGTAGATGCTTCAATAAGTGTTTGTTTAACAAGGTATTTCATTGTATTTTTGCACTCCTTTTTTGGCGCAGTCAAGAGAAAAAAGGAAACAATTGATATGTAAAATCACTTCTGCACAAGCGCTTAACTCTTGTAAACGTGTAGAATACAAATTTTTATCAGCAAATGGCTGAAGAAAAAAAAGCGGCCGAAGTAGTTGAAGAAACTACGGCCACAACCCAAGAAGCTAACGAAGCGACTACAGAAGTTAGCGAAACTGCAACAGCAGTTAAAGAAGAAACCCCAAAACAAGACCCAAAAGAATTCCTCGAAAACTTCGATTGGGACAAGTATGAAGAGGGAATCGAGAAGGTAGATGATAGTAAGCTTAGCGAATTCGAAAAGCTAGTAGCTGAAAACTTTGTGGACACTGCAGATGAAGAGGTGGTTGAAGGTAAGGTTGTACACATGACCGACCGTGAAGCTATCATTGATATCAATGCAAAATCCGAAGGTGTTATCTCATTGAACGAGTTTCGTTACAATCCAGATTTAAAAGTTGGTGATACCGTTGAGGTATTGATTGACATCCGCGAAGATAAAACAGGTCAATTGGTGCTTTCCCACAGAAAAGCAAGAACCATTATGGCTTGGGATCGTGTAAATGCTGCACACGATAAGGAAGAAGTAGTTACCGGTTTTGTTAAGTGCAGAACGAAAGGTGGAATGATTGTAGATGTCTTTGGTATCGAAGCGTTCCTTCCTGGTTCACAGATTGATGTAAAACCAATTCGTGACTACGATCAGTATGTTAGTAAGACTATGGAGTTCAAGGTGGTGAAAATCAACCATGAATTTAAGAATGTGGTTGTTTCCCACAAAGCACTTATTGAGGCTGATATTGAAGAGCAGAAGAAAGAGATCATTGG
>CAYNUM010000227.1:0-4833 GCA_964400025.1 uncultured Croceivirga sp. | reverse complement strand
TATGATTAAATAAGATCATGCTCATTTCATCTATTCAGCCTTGCATTTGGGACAAACCCTGTATTTCTCTTGACACGGCCTTAATTCACAGCAGGTGTTATGACAAACTTACGAAAGTCAATCGGTCCATGGTCTCCCTGAATCATTATTGGCCCCGGTTCTCCTTCAGCGCTATCTAATGCACCGCCCGTGATGCCCGGAATCGTTTGATTTTTAATGATTACTTTATCGTTCGCCATTATAGTTACACGATTGCCGACCAGTCGAATTTCATAACGTTGCCATTCACCAGCAGGCTTGGCCACATTTTCATTGGGCTCCAAAAATCCATAGATACCCCCAAAATAGATATCGGAAGCTTCTAGACCGTGATTGTCCGCTATCTGGACTTCATAGCGCCCCCTTAAATAAATTCCGCTATTGCTTCCTTCTGGATAGCGGAACTCCGTTACCAATTTAAAATCGGTAAATTTTTGGTCACTAATCAAATTTGCCCCTCCCTTCGCATTTTTGAGAATTCCATCTTCAATGGACCATTGGCTGTTATCGGAATCGAAGTGCCAACCATCAGTAGAAGTGCCATTGAACAGAGCAATGGTCTCGCCCCAATTAGGTGACTCGGTATAAGGTAGTTTAGGTGCAGGTTTTCCTTTCCATGGTATAATAGAACCATCGGTATAAATCAAAGTTCCTTCTAGCAAACCATCTTTAAGCTCTCCATGAACAATCATATCACTCCCTTCAGGTTCCCACTGTCTGGGAATGGAAAAGTCAAACTTGTTTCCGTACGTACGTATTTCCGCAATGGGTCGTGCGCTACCAAAGGCGAATACAAACCGACCAACCAAGGTTTCGTGTCCAGAATGACGCATTTCCAACCAAGATGGGGCGGTTTTGCCCATAAATTCGATTTCCAAATCCCATCTTCCTTCAAGGTCGTACTTTTTTTGACCGTGTAACGAATTGATAACTAGACAAATTACTAGGAATAGTACTAGAGAGTAGCTTACTTTTTTCATTGGGTATGATTTACGCAATGAAGATACCTAAAACCGATGAAAGAACTAATTAGTTGTTATTCACAACCTCCTGTAAAATCAGTAGCGTCAAATTTGGTCTGAACTGCGCCTTGGAGGGTTCCATTGGTCAATTGAATGACCAGGTTATTTTCGCCACTTCCATCCCGTTTGGGGGTACAGTATTCGAACAGATAGAAACTATTGGCCTGTTCTGATACTCTCGCTGAAATTTGATTGAAAGTAGTTTCCAGCTCAGCCGCATTGCTCGCCACAACACTTGAGGTTTTTCCAATGTCTTCCAATATGGCCTGATCGATTTCAGCACCAAGCCCAATCGTAAAAAACGAGATGTTTTGATTGGCGTTGTTTACTGCATTCAAAGCACTTTCTTCAGTAAAACGCGAAGCTTGATCCGTACCATCCGTAAAAATAACTACTGAGGCCGCAACAATCGGTGCATCTTGAAGACTATTAGCCTCATCAATGAGTTCTTCTGCAATCGTGGCTGATTTGATAACGGCTCCATAGAGATCCGTAGACGGGTCGTTACTGATGTCATCGGTAATTCCCGCAATCGCGGCGGTTAGTTCGGTAGTTGATGAGGTAAAATCGTTCAATAGGTGCAATTTGTCTTCTCCATCAAACCAATAAATCGCCATTTTAAAGGCATCCGTTTCATCTGTGGGCATTACATTGTTGACAAAACTTGTAGATGCAGTCTTTAATTCATCCAAACTTCCTTGCAGTACTGAATTACTTAAGTCGAGCACCAAAAGGGTATTGTTGCTGAATACCTGAGAATTAGGAGAAATGCGTGCGAATGACTCCGAAGAAGAAATGGTATTGAAACAATCGTCATTTCGACCTTGTTCGTAAATAGTAAACTGGCTCGCTGTCAATCCGGAAACAGGATTACCTTGACTATCGGAGACTTTAAACAAAATTGATACCTTGCCCGGTAGCGTAGTAAACTGATCTTGAATGGATAGCAAAAGATCGTTCTCGCCAAATTCCAAACAATCGTCGGGTTCTTCGCCCTGACCCAATTCCCCATCGTTCAAAGGAAAATTGACGTCATCATCGGCATTGCCGCAGGACTGAAATAAAAAGGTGAAAAGTAAGAATAGGGGTAAAAGCTTGATTGATGATTTCATATTCATTGTATTCTGGTTCTTGCATTGAAACGCACAAATTCTCAAGAAATTATCATGCCAAACTAATAATGGGTTTAAAGAAAAGTTAAAAGAAGGAAAATGACGGTTAAAATAAATGTGACAGCTTCAAATTTTGGTAACTTGAACAAGAGAACAATAATCAAAAAGCTATGCCAACGTATCAAATCAATGTCAACGGAGAATCAAAATCCGTCGATGTTGCTGCAGACACCCCTTTATTATGGGTGTTAAGAGACCATCTCGATTTGGTCGGAACCAAGTATGGTTGTGGTATCGGACAATGTGGTGCCTGCACCGTTCATATTGACGGTACTGCCATGCGCAGTTGCTCAATGACCTTAGCGCAAATAGAGGGCAAATCCATCACGACCATCGAAGGACTTTCACAATACGGTGAACATCCTGTACAACAAGCTTGGAAAGAAGTTGACGTGCCACAATGTGGCTATTGTCAAGCAGGTCAGATTATGACCGCTTCTGCATTTCTGGAAAGTAATCCCAATCCAACGGAAGAGGAGATAAAAAGTGCTATGCACGGCAATATTTGTCGTTGCGCGAGCTACAACAGAATCTATCGGGCAGTGGAAAAAGCTGCCGAAAACATGGGATAACCATCAAAAAAACTAAAAATGGCAACAAAGAATACAATGGCCTTTAGTAGAAGGGCCTTTATGCGTACCACTGGTTTGGCCGGGGGCGGCATGTTGGTTGGGTTTAATCTTTTTCAAGCCTGCAAACCAAACGTTACCCTTGAACCACCTGTGGATCTCTCTTTATTAGAATACAAAGACTTCAATGCCTTTATAAAGATTGCAGAGAATGGAGTGGTCACCATTTTTTCTCCCAACCCTGAAATAGGTCAAGGGGTTAAAACTTCTATGCCCATGATCATTGCCGAAGAGCTGGATGTAGCATGGAAAAATGTTCACGTGGTACAAGGCAAATTGGATAATGAAAATTACGATAGGCAGGTAGCTGGCGGTAGTCAGTCGCTTCGTCATGGATGGGATGCCCTTCGGCAAACGGGAGCAACGGCCAAACAGATGTTGGTCAATGCTGCAGCAGCAAGGTGGGGCGTTGAAGCTTCGGATTGCACGGTCAGTGAGGGAGTGATAACGAGTCCGTCAGGGGAAACTCTGGGCTATGGCGATGTTGTGACCGAAGCAGCCCACTTGGAGGTTCCTGAAAATGTCACTTTAAAAAAACCAAGCGAATACAAAATCATCGGTAAGGATGCTCAAAATGTTGATATTGATGAGATAATAACGGGTAAACCGCTCTTTGGGTTGGATTACAAGTCAGAAGGTATGGTCTATGCCGCAGTGGTACGACCACCAGCCTTTGGTCAACAGCTCAGCTCCTATGATGCGGCCAAGGCAAAAGCGATGCCTGGTGTAATTGACGTTTTGACCATTGGGGAAAAAGCAAGAAAATTAATTGAGGCCCAGCCCAATATCGCAGGAATATTGTCGAGCAGTGATAAGGTCGTTGTAATTGCTGAGACAACATGGCAAGCTTTTAAAGCAAAAGAGGCAATTGAAGCAGTCTGGGAAGATGATGTAAAAATGGAAAGCACCGAAGATCATGATAATGCACTGAATGCATTACTTGACGGCAAGGAATTCAACACCATGCGTGAAGATGGTAACGTTGAAAAGGCATTTGCCGAAGCTGATGAAATTCTTGAACGAACTTATGAAGCACCTTTCCTTCCGCACAATTGTATGGAACCCATGAATTTCTATGCTGATATCACTGATGAAAAGGTACATTTAGTTGGTCCAATTCAAACGCCTGCCTGGAAAGCTGGGGCCGTTTCTGCAATGTTGGATAGAAAACCAGAGGAAATAGAGCTTGAAATGACCCGTCAAGGTGGCGGTTTTGGTCGGCGCCTATATGGGGATTTTGTGCTCGAAGCAGCTGAAATAGCGAATGCCATAAGAAAGCCTGTCAAGGTGGTGTATACCAGAGAGGACGATATGAATGACGGAATTTATCGCATGGCGCTCAAATATCGAATCAAGGCTGGCATCAAGGATGGTAAGGTAACGGCCTACCATTTGAAGGAAGCTGCTGTAAATTCAAATATGTACGGTCTGATTCCGAATTTCTTTCCGGCTGGGGCCATAGAAAACTATAAGGTTGATGCCGCTGCCTATAAAAGTAATATTACCACAGGGGCTTGGCGTGCTCCCTATACCAACTTTTTGGCCTTCGCAGAGCAAAGTTTCTTTGATGAATTGGCCGAGTTGATGGATGTTGATAAAGTTCAAATGCGAATTGATCTTCTAAAAAAGGTGGATGCTGAGGCCGACGAGCGAATTCAGTACTCGCCTGAACGTATGATCAAGGTCATTGAGACGGCAGTTGAAAAATCTGGTTGGGGTACCAAGCCGAGTAATGTTCACCAAGGCTTTGTCAATTATTATTGCCACAATACGCATGTAGCAGAGGTGGCAGACGTTGAAATTGAAAATGGCCAGCCAGTAGTCAAAAAGGTGACCTGTGTGGTAGATTGTGGAATTGTCGTCAATCCCTTGGGAGCGCTTAACCAAATTGAAGGCGGCGTTTTGGATGGTGTTGGGCATTCAATGTATGGAGATTTTAATTTTGAAAATGGTAAACCTTTGGCGAGCAAT
>CAYNUM010000226.1:0-4833 GCA_964400025.1 uncultured Croceivirga sp. | reverse complement strand
AGCGGGCCAAAGAAAAGTTGACCGACACCTAATCCCAAAAAAATCATGGTAACGAACAATTGATGCTCGGCCGGATCAGTGCTATTAATTGTTCTACCTATATCAGGAATTGCAGGCAACAAAGTATCAATGGCCAGTGCCACAATTGACATCAATGATGCCATCAGGGCGATAAATTCAAAATGTGGCCTTTCCTGAGTGTTTTGCATCCGGCAAAAATACCACTACCCCTCGGACTAGACCTATTTTTATTGTGATAGTTTTGTTAAGTCATCAAAGCGGAATATTCCCATGTTTTTTCCAGGGAGTTTCTACCTCCTTGTTTTCCAACATGGCAAAAGTCTTCAGTAATTTTCGACGCGTATTTTCAGGTAAGATGACCTCATCAATAAAGCCTCGGCGTGCAGCACGATAGGGGTTTGCGAATTTATCGGCATACTCCTCTTCTTTCTCCTTAAGCTTGGCCGCAGGATCATCAGCAGAAGCGATTTCTCGTCTGAATATAATTTCACTGGCACCTTTCGCCCCCATAACCGCAATCTCTGCGGTGGGCCAAGCATAATTGAAATCAGCCCCAATATGCTTGGAGTTCATTACATCGTAGGCGCCACCATAGGCCTTGCGTGTAATAACCGTGACCCGAGGTACCGTAGCTTCACTAAGTGCATACAATAATTTTGCCCCATTCATAATAATGGCGTTCCATTCCTGATCGGTACCAGGCAAAAAACCGGGGACATCGACCAACACCAAGAGTGGAATATTGAATGCATCGCAGAATCGGGTAAAGCGTGCTCCCTTTTTAGAACTATCAACATCCAATACCCCTGCCAAAACCATAGGTTGGTTGGCAACGATTCCAATACTTCTTCCGCCTAACCTGGCAAAGCCCACGATGATATTTTCAGCATAATCTGTGTGAATTTCATAAAATGAATCGGCATCGATAATTCCATCAATCACCTCATGCATATCGTAGGGCTTGTTCGGATTATCAGGAACGATATTACGTAATTCTTCGCGCAGTTCATCGCCCAGTTCATAGGGCAATGATTTAGGAACTTCTTGATTGTTCTGCGGCAGATAGTCCAATAATTTTTTAACGTCTTCAAGGCAAGCTGCATCATTTGCTGAAGTTTTGTGTGCCACTCCTGATTTTGAGGCATGTGTACTGGCACCACCCAATTCTTCTGAGGTAACTTCTTCGTTAGTCACTGTTTTTACGACATTTGGCCCAGTAACGAACATATAACTGGTCTGCTCTACCATCAAAATAAAATCGGTCATGGCCGGTGAATACACAGCACCACCTGCACAGGGGCCCATTATTGCCGATAATTGTGGTATTACCCCAGAGGCCTGCACGTTACGGTAAAATATATCTGCATAACCGCCCAATGATTTCACACCTTCTTGAATACGCGCTCCACCAGAATCATTTAATCCGATAATGGGGGCACCCACTTTCATGGCCAAATCCATCACCTTACAAATTTTCTCAGCGTGCGTTTCTGACAATGCACCTCCAAAAACAGTAAAGTCTTGGGCGTAAACATACACTAAACGACCATTGACCGTGCCATAACCTGTAACCACTCCATCTCCGAAATATTGTTCCTTGTCCATTCCGAAGTCAGTGGTTCGATGGGTCACCAAAACACCCATTTCTTCAAATGAACCCTCATCTAAAAAATACTGTATTCGCTCTCGTGCGGTGAGCTTCTTCTTCGCATGCTGTTTTTCAATTCGCTTCTCTCCACCACCTAAATGGGCCAAGGCCACACGTTCTTCAAGCTTTTTTAGTTTTTCGTCCATCGGTTTTAGTTTGTGGGTAATTTGAGTTGTTTTTGGTCATCAAGGTATTGCTTCAATGTAACAAGTGCCGCAATTCTAGCCTCACTCTCTTTGGCTTCAGATATCATTTCGGGGGCATAATAGTCTTTAACAAAATGCGTATCGAAATTACCTGAACGAAAGGCTTCATGCTTCATTACAAAAGCGCCAAACGGTAAGGTTGTCTGAACACCTTCAACTTCGTAGGAAGCAATTGCTTTTATCATTAAGGCTATGGATTCTTCGCGGGTCTTACCATAGGTTATCAGTTTTGAAAGCATGGGGTCATAGTAAATCGGAATGTCCATGCCCTCCTCAAAACCATTGTCAACACGAATATTTTCACCTATTGGCAAACGATAGCGCTCCAATTTTCCAACGCTTGGCAAAAAATCGTTCAAAGGGTCCTCGGCATAAACTCTCAACTCCATTGCATGACCGTTGATTTTCAGGTCTTCTTGTTTCATAGGCAGTACCTCTCCGCGAGCCACTTTTATTTGTAGTTCCACCAAATCGACACCTGATATCCACTCTGAAACCGGATGTTCGACCTGAAGTCGGGTATTCATTTCCAAGAAGTAAAAATTGTGGTCACCATCCAACAAAAATTCGACCGTACCTGCCCCAACATAATCACAAGCCTTGGCAACCCGTTTCGCTGCCTCACCCATGGTATTTCGAAGCTCAGGCGTCAGAACAGATGAGGGGGCCTCCTCGACAACTTTCTGATGGCGACGCTGAATACTACATTCCCGCTCAAAAAAGTGAAGAATATTACCATGGGCATCCGCCATAACTTGAATTTCGATATGCCGCGGAGAAGTGACATACTTTTCAATGAATACCGAACCATCACCAAAAGCCGAGGTCGCCTCACTAATGGCCCGCTTCATTTGTGATTCCAACTCTTCCTCTTTATCCACAATGCGCATTCCTTTACCTCCACCCCCGGCAGATGCTTTGATTAGAATCGGAAAGCCAATCTCTTTAGCTATCTGTTGGGCCTTTTCGACATCAGTAATTGCTTCGTCAATCCCGGGCACCATGGGAATATCGTATTCCTTAACAGCCTCCTTGGCGGCCAATTTGCTCCCCATCACTCGTATGGCATGCGATTTCGGGCCTATAAATATTAGTCCGGCCTTTTCTACAGCTTCAGCAAAGGCGGCATTCTCACTCAAGAATCCATAACCGGGATGGATACCATCGACATTTAACTTTTTTGCATAATCAATTATCTTATCTCCAAGAAGATAGGATTGGTTTGATGGGGGTGGGCCTAAACACACCGCTTCATCGGCAAATCGCACGTGAGGTGCATTTCTATCAGCTTCAGAAAACACAGCGACTGTCTTTATACCCATTTTCTTAGCGGTACGCATCACCCGAATGGCAATTTCACCGCGATTTGCTACCAATATTTTTTTCATGTGTTTTTATTCAAAAGTGAGTAGAACATGCTTTTTCTCGACAGCTTCCCCCTGCTTTACCTCAATTTTTTTGATTTTTCCATCTCGAGGGGAGGTGATCACATTTTCCATCTTCATAGCCTCCAAAATCAAAAGAGCATCTCCTTCTTTGACCTCCTGGCCATCTTCAACGGAAACTTCCAAAATTAAACCGGGCATTGGGGCTTCAATACTTCCAACTTGTGCCGATGAGCCCAACTCGAAGCCCATATCATCAATCAACATATCCAAAGAGTCGGCAATGGATACTTTATATGCCGTATTGTTCACTTTCACCCCGTAGCTTTTACCATTAAAGTTTTTTTCATCTATAGCGATGTGATAAGTTTCAAATTCTTGTAATAAATGGAGGGAGTCAGGGGCAGTTTGAATCAAATCCAAGGATGCTAAATCTGCTGTAGTAAACTGAAACTCGTATTGGTCATTGACCCTGAGTTTATACTTTTTTTCCATAAAACATAAGAGTTCTGGTAGTTTTCTAAATATAGTGGTTTCACCCAAAATCGGCAATCAAAACTATTGCATATAACAATTATGTAATATGATGGTTGTCATATTTTTTTTGGTATTGGAATAGTAACTATGTACTAAATTTCAAATCTGTTTCGACTTCTGGGGATATCTTCAAATGTGTACTTTTGGATTAAACTTGAAGTAATGTTGATAATTGGAATTGCCGGTGGAACGGGCTGCGGAAAAACCACTGTAGTTAATCAAATTGTGGAACAACTTCCGAAAAATGAAGTTGTCGTTATTTCACAGGATTCCTACTATAATGACCTTGCGCATCTCACAAAAGAAGAAAGGGGTCAGGTGAATTTTGACCACCCCAATTCAATTGATTTTGACTTGCTCATTACTCAAATAAGCAAATTAAAATCAGGAAAAACCATCGAAATACCGACCTATTCATTTGTGGAAGAAACCCGTTTGGAAGGTACGGTAAAAACAGAACCTAAAGAGGTGGTGATTGTTGAGGGTATTCTGGTATTGAGCAATCCAAAACTACGTGAGCTCTTTGATATAAAAATATTTGTCCATGCAGATTCTGATGAACGTCTCATTCGTCGCCTACAACGTGACATTAAAGAACGAGGTCATGATTTGGAGAAAGTTTTGCACCGGTATCAGACTGCTGTAAAACCGATGCACAATCAATTCATAGAACCTTCAAAAGAATTTGCTGACATCATCATACCAAATAACCATTACAACACTGTTGCGGTTGACATGGTTCGAACCATAATAGACCAAAAGTTACGGTGATATGGGTTGGAAAGAACTAAAGGAAAAAAAATGGTTCAAGGTGTTTACCAACACTTACATTTTGGTATTGACAATTTTTGTGATTTGGATGTTGTTCTTTGACACCAATTCTTTTTTGATTCATCGGGAATTACAGAAGGAAATAAACAAACTAGAAGAACAAAAAGACTTTTTAAAAAAAGAGATTGAAAAAGACAAAAAACTTTTAAACGAGCTTAACAATCCTAAGGCCCTGGAAAAATATGCTCGTGAAAAGTATTACATG
>CAYNUM010000225.1:0-4858 GCA_964400025.1 uncultured Croceivirga sp. | reverse complement strand
TTAAAGGCCCCTTTTGTCTTTGGCGTTGTTTTCTTTATTTCAATATCGTCTTCGTGCCTCATTCTAATTTAAATACTTCAAAATATCACGGATGGAACCCAATTTCAAATGACCATTGTTCTGCTCTTCTTCCTGAGAAACCAATTCATGGGCCCAAGTGGTATGGAAGGGTATATGAATGGCCTTCCCCCCTATGTTCAATATGGGTATCACATCAGATTTCAACGAATTACCTATCATTAAAAAGGAATTGATCGGAATTTCCAAATGTTCCAACAAATTTTTATAATTCGCTTCCTTTTTATCACTTAAAACCTCAATGTGATGGAAATACTTTGACAAACCTGAACGCTGTAATTTTCGTTCTTGATCCAACAAATCGCCCTTGGTCAACACAATCAGTCGATACTTCTTACCGAGGTTTTGAAGTACCTCTTCAACACCATCCAATAACTCCACTGGTTGCGAAATCATCTTCTTACCCAAATCAATAATTTCCGTAATCGTTTTGTGGGGAATCGCATCATTGGAAAGGTCTAAGGCCGATTCTATCATAGAGAGCATAAAACCCTTAATACCGTACCCATAGAGCTCGAGGTTTTTCATCTCCATCTTGAACAACTCTTGGTCAATCTTGTTTTTGGTTTCATAGCCTTCCAAAAGTTCCGCAAAACGTTCCTCAGTTTCACGAAAATAGGTCTCGTTCACCCAAAGGGTATCGTCAGCATCAAAACCAATGACCGATATGTCGTCAAAATTTACTTCCAAACTTTTCTAGCTCTTTCCAGATCTTCTGGAGTGTCTATTTCTATACCCGTAACATGGGTTTCCACCATTTTAATTTTCTTGCCATATTCCAAGAAACGAATGGCTTCGATTTTCTCCTTTGCCTCCAATGGAAGCATGGGTAACTGTTGAAAATCCAGTAACGCACTCTTTCTAAAGGCATAAATACCCTTATGCTTGTAATACGTTGCGTTCACCTTTTCATCCCTTGGATAAGGAATGGGTGACCTCGAAAAATAGAGCGCAAAATTACGATTATCCACAATGACCTTTACCGTATTTGGATTGTTAATTTCATTCCAATCTGAAATCGGGGTCATGAGTGAGGCCAAATCAATTTCTTCATGTTCATCTTTATGAAACACTTGAATAACCTTTGATAAACTTTCTTTATCAATAAACGGTTCATCACCCTGTACGTTGACCACTACATCCACCTTCATATTTGAGACGGCCTCGGCAATTCGGTCACTACCACTTTCATGGGTTTTTTTGCTCATCATTGCCTTACCCCCATTTTTACTGATTAGGTCAAAAATTGTTGGGCTGTCGGTGACCACAATGACTTCGTCAAAAAGTCCAGTGGCCATTGCCGCTTCGTAGGTTCTTAAAATCACCGGTTTCCCACCCAAATCCTGCATCAATTTTGCAGGAAATCTTGACGCCTGATAGCGTGCCGGTATCATTGAAATGACCTTCATTATTGGATATCAGTTTTTGATTCGTGGACGAAGTTTTCTATAAATCCGAAAAATAATCACCAATATTATGATGACCAGTACGGCGGCAACCATAGGAAAGAAAATGGATGCTACGGAAACTACCGCTGCTGTGCCGGTTTCAACTGTGGAAACCAAAGGATTTGCCAAACCGCCTGTGGTGGCCGTAGAAGTCAGTCTACCCGTGGCATTGGCGCCTTTGATGGCAGAGGCAGTACCGCCACCTGCTATTATGGCCAAAGACCAGGTAACGACCGGGTCCAGGTCAGCAACCGTTGAAACCATAACTGCCGTTCCGGCGATGGCGGCTAGGGGAAGCGATATGGCATCCAAAGCATTATCAACCCATGGAATGAAATAGGCAAATATTTCAACCAAAGTAGCTACGCCCAATGTCAACACTGCGGCCAAACTCCCAATCCATTCCCAACTATCATTTAAGTCCCATACATTGAAATAGGCCGCCAAACTTAAGGCAAAGAGGGGAAGAAACACTCGAAACCCCGCTGAGGCAGCAAGACCAACACCTAAAAAAAGACTGATTACGGTTTCAGGAGACATTGTAATGGTTTATGTGAATATACTTTATTCCGCTTCAACAAAAAAATCGTCATTAAAGCCAATAAGATATAGGGTGTCTGTTGCCCGCGTTACCGCCGTATATAACCATCGTAGGTATTCTTTGCCTACCCCATTTGGTAAGTACGGTTGTTGAACAAAGACAGTGTTCCATTGACCACCTTGAGATTTATGGCAGGTTATAGCGTAAGAAAACTTGACTTGTAGCGCGTTGAAGAATGCATTGTTCTTCACCCCCATAAATTGACGGTACTTTGATTTTTCATGGGCATAATCCTTCACTACTTCTTGATACAGTCGATTACCATCTTCATAAGAAAGTGAAGGGGTCTCGGCGTTAATGGTATCTAACAATAGAACCGTTTCAAAAGGCCGTTGATTGGGGTAATCTACCATCTGCACTTTGACCTCAGCAAAGCGAAAGCCGTACAGTTCTTTGATAGCAAACAGCTCTAAAATCTCAATGATATCGCCATTGGCAATAAAACCGGCTTCGGAACTGGGTTTCAACCAAAAATAATTGTTCTTGACGACCATCATAAAATCACCAACAGCAATTTCATTCTCCAAAAAAAGAATACGCTCTCGAATATTTTGGTTATAGAGATTCGCCCGTTTATTTGACCTTACAATTATCGCTGTTTCCTCTTTTCCATTCTGGGAATAGGCATTATCTATGGCTTCCTGAATTTCATAACCATCTTGTAATCGATGAATATCTGGAAAACCCTCTACGTTAAAACGGAAATCCTCAAAATACTCGGATTGCAGTTGTTCTCGAATATTGGTTGCATTAAATAGAATACCTGAGCTTTCGCTTTGGCGCATTACCTCATCTAACTCAATGTTAATGACCGATTTGTTATAGTTCAGTTCCAAGCGCTCCACCTCCAATGCCGGACTTAAATCCAATTTAACCGGTGGCAACTGGGCCGTATCGCCAATAAGCATCAACTTGCAGTTATGGCCTGAGTATACGTAATAAAGAAGGTCATCCAATAACGACCCATTTTCAAACAGCTTAGAATCTGCAGCAGTATCTGGAATCATAGATGCCTCATCTACGATAAATATGGTATTTCTGTGTTTATTCGGAGCCAGTACAAATTGTACTCCACCGCCAGATTGTTTTTTGGGGAAATATATTTTTTTATGAATGGTAAATGCTTGGGTATTGGAGTAATTTGATATCACTTTAGCGGCCCTGCCCGTAGGTGCCAAAAGCACTGCCTTCATTTTACTATGCCACAAATGCTTTACAATGTTACCTACAATTGTGGTCTTTCCTGTTCCTGCAAAACCTTTCAGCAGAAAAAGGGAATCTGCATCCTTCGAAAAAATAAAGTCAGCCATATGGCTTAGAGTGAGCTCTTGCAGTGCCGTGGGTCGATGCGGAAATTTTTCAATAAGGATCTGTTGGAAATCCTTTGAATTCAATGAGCTCATAAGGCCCCAAATATAGGGATCATTTTTAGTGGTAAAACTTTCATGATTCAAAAAAAATTGTAGATTTGCTTGTAACCACTAAATCTAATTAACTCAAAAAAAATGAAGACCATCTTACAAATAGTTTTATGGATAGTTTGTGGCGTTCTTGCCTATTTAATCTTCCAATCGGTCAATGGCCCTATTGAATTTAAAAAGGTCCGCAAAGAACGTTTTCAAGCGGTGATCACTAAGCTAAAGGATATTAGGGATTCTCAAGAAGCCTACAAATCAGTGAACGGTAAATATGCAGGGAACTTTGAAAGTTTAGTGAAATTTGTCGATACTGGAAGCTACACCATTACGCAGCAAAGAGACTCTTCGTTCATGCGCTATGATAAAACCTATAGAATCGACTTGCAGGTAGACACTATCATAGTGGACACTTTAGGTTTTGTAAAGGTGAAAGATTCATTATTTAAGAATAGTGACGCCTACAAGAACATGATGGAGGTACCTTATGGGCAAAATGGAGAGAAATTTGAGCTTAAAGCCGATATCATCGAGAAAAGTGGTTACAAGGCACCTGTTTTCGAAGCAAAAGTCAATAAAGATGTAGTGCTTTATGATCAACCCAGTGATTTGGTTAAGCAAGAAAACGCTAGAAACAGTGTTGAGGAGGTTAATGGAAATTCCATAAAGGTTGGGTCATTGGTAGACGTTAGTACCAATGGTAACTGGCCACCTATCTACGACAGAAAAGAGGATTAGGTATCGAAGCAGAAGCACATACGCATCCTTATAAAAAATTGTCCATTCAAGTGAGTTTGAATGGACTTTCTTTTTGTATACTGGATACTATTGCCAACAAGGTCGTTCAACATGCGACCAAAGAATTCAAGACCACCTCTACCCCCTATTTACTGCTAAAGGAATTAAAGAGCCTCTTCAGCACTGAAAAAGTCTTGGAGCAACAATATGAAGAGGTTTCAGTGGTACATCGCAATAATCTCTATTGTTTGGTACCCAAACCCCTATTTGACAAAGAAGAATTGCCGAACTATTTAAAGTTCAATACCAAACTTCTTGCGAACGATGAAATTGTGTATGATGAACTGCCCAATCAAGATATTTTTTGCGTGTACGTACCTTTTACCAATGTGAACAATTACTTGTTCGATTGCTTTGGTTCGTTTGAATACAGACACAATAGCATGGCACTATTGCACACTTTGTTTCAGCAAAAAAGCAATAAGACCATCTGTTACGTACATGTGGCGAACAGGGTCATGGAACTCGCCGTAATACAGCAACGAAGTCTAGTGCTTTACAACCAATTTGAATATAAG
>CAYNUM010000224.1:0-4868 GCA_964400025.1 uncultured Croceivirga sp. | reverse complement strand
AGAACATGTATCCTTGTTCTCACAGTTCCTGATTATTATGGCCTTCAACAAACACAAGAACA
Source organism: uncultured Croceivirga sp. (assembly GCA_964400025.1). Classification (GTDB taxonomy): domain Bacteria; phylum Bacteroidota; class Bacteroidia; order Flavobacteriales; family Flavobacteriaceae; genus Croceivirga. The sequence continues at coordinate 4,806 of CAYNUM010000224.1, read as the reverse complement.
TGCTGAAGGGTATCTCGAATGTGGTTGAAGCCACTTCTAAAGAAGAACAGATTCATGGTGATTTTGGAATTGATATCATCAAGATTATTCAAAAAGAGCATCCTGAATGGTTTGATGAGTCTTACCACGCAATGATTCAACAATTGTGTCAAGATGCCTTCTCTGCTGAAAGCAAGTTGGTTGACTGGATATTTGAGGCTGGAGAAATTGATTTCCTACCCAAAAACGTGGTCAACGAGTTCATTAAGAACCGTTTTAACAACTCCCTTGAAAGTATCGGAATCGATAAAATATTTGAGATTGATGATAGCCTATTGTCAAAAACGGAGTGGTTCGATGATGAAATCATTGGAACAAAACATGGCGATTTCTTTGTAAAGAGATCCATTAATTATAGTAAAAGAACACAAAGTATAACTAGCGACGACCTTTTTTAAAACATGGAGAAAACCACCTTTGAACAACAGATTGAAGTAACGAAAAAAACCACTGAACAAACCCTGGTCAACGCTAGAAAAGAAACGTTGTCCAACCTAAAACCTGAAACCTCTGCAGGTTTTAAATGGCTAAACGAATACAGCAGAAAGTTTTTGGCTTCAGGCTATTTGACCGAAGGTGCCACTCCTGAAAGTCGTATTCGCGAGATTGCAGAACGTGCGGAGCAAATTCTACAGATTCCGGGGTACGCCGATAAATTCTATGGGTATATGTCGGAAGGATTTTTCTCTTTGGCATCGCCCGTTTGGTCGAATTTCGGTAAAGAACGTGGGCTGCCCATCAGTTGTTTTGGCTCACATATTGATGACGATATGGGCAACATCCTCTACACACAGTCCGAAGTGGGAATGATGTCGAAGCTCGGTGGAGGAACCTCAGGCTTCTTTGGAAAGATTCGTCACCGAGGGGCTCCTGTAAAAAACAATGGCGAAGCCTCTGGAGCAGTCCATATTATGCAGTTGTTTGAATCCATGGTTGATGTTGTTAGCCAAGGTTCTGTAAGAAGGGGGCGCTTCTCACCTTATTTGCCCATCGAGCACCCAGATATCATGGAGTTTTTGGAAATCGGTACGGAAGGTAACCCTATACAGCAGTTGACCCATGGAGTGACCGTTGGTAATGAATGGATGCAAGAAATGGTTGACGGCGATGTTAAGAAACGTACGGTTTGGGCCAAGGTATTGCAACGTCGTGGAGAAATGGGCTATCCGTATGTCTTCTTTTCGGATAACGCCAACAATGGTGCCGCTGAGGTTTATCAAGAAAAACAACATCGAATTCACGCCAGTAACTTGTGTACGGAAATCATGTTGCCCTCAAATGACAATTGGTCGTTCGTTTGTGTGCTTTCAAGTATCAACTTATTGCATTATGACAAGTGGAAAAACACCGATGCCGTAGAGACCATGGTTTATTTCTTGGATGCAGTTATTACTGAATTCTTGGAAAAACTGGAATCATATCGTGATTCAGCGGATAGAGACGACCGTCAAACGTTTCTGTTTATGGAACGTGCCTATAATTTTGCAAAAGAAAATAGAGCATTGGGCCTAGGTGCCTTAGGTTGGCATTCATTCTTACAGTCAAAACGATTGGCCTTCAACAGTCAAGAAGCTTACGACTTGAACAGTGAGATTTTTAAGGCCATTAAAGACCGTTCATACAAAGCATCAACAGAATTGGCAGAAAAATTTGGAGAACCTGCGGTATTAAAAGGATATGGCCGACGAAATGCGACCTTGAACGCCATAGCACCTACAACTTCATCAGCCTTCATTTTGGGTCAGGTTTCCCAAGGTATTGAACCCATTTGGTCTAATATTTACGTAAAGGATATCGCCAAAATTAAAGTGACCATCAAAAACCAATATTTGATGGAACTCTTAGAAGAAAAAGGCCAAAACAATTCAGAGGTGTGGAAAAGTATTCGAGACCGGGACGGTTCTGTACAGCATTTGGACTTTTTGACCGAAGAGGAAAAAGACGTCTTCAAAACCTACTCAGAAATTGACCAATTGGATATTGTTTATCAGGCGGCCAACCGCCAAAACCATATTGACCAGGGCCAATCAGTGAACATCATTGTACACCCTGATATGCCCACCAAAGAGGTAAACAAGATTCATGTTACCGCCTGGAAACTGGGATTAAAATCATTGTATTACCAGCATAGTATGAATGCTGCTCAGAAATTCAAACAAAAGAAAGAGTGCGCCAGTTGTGAGGCTTAACTCAACTACACTTTAAAAAAAGGCGGGTCATTTCCATTGAAATGGCCCTCTTTTTTTACATGACTGTATAACACTTTATCATCAATAAAAATAACTTGCCTCATTAATCCAATGAAAATGTCTTCTTAACAACCTGAATTCCTTCAACGTCAAAGGTCTTTTTTTGGCGATGATATTAACTGACTCATTGTTAATCTTTCCTTTCAGACTTATAGTTGTCGAATCCAACATCTCAAAATCAAGTCTATCAATTTTTCTACGAGCAATGAGTATGGAGTCCATACCATAATAGACATTGTCGGCAATGCCCAATTCATTGTAGACTTCCTGCCTTTTTTCCGCTAGGTAATCGGGACCTCCATATATCATAAGTTCATTCCTATCTGTTGGAGTATTGATATATATCACACTATCATTTTTAAACCTAATGGCTTCGAGTATACCATCTCCAAGTATCAATTGGTGCCAGCGTAGGGGGTTCTCAATAGATAAGGTGTCATTATTCCTTATAAACCATTGCACATCATAAACACCAGAGTATTCCGCTTTGGCCTGTAATTGTTCTTCAATATCCATCTTATACGCTCTCGTGTTTTTCAGGGATGTTATAAGGAAGTAGGCTATAATTCCAATTTTCAATACCAGTTTTGACATATGCATCCATCGTGCTTGAAAGAAAGGGGCGTTGATACTTGGAAGTGAAATAGCCTGGCCCGTAAAAAAAAATCGAATAATAGGTTTCGCGTCTCTGAGCAATAGAAAAAGGGTCATAATCAATAATACCGTAGGATATAGCTTGGCATGAACATCATAACTGTAATTCACTATTATAACATTGGCCAGTGCCCCTATAGTAACCAAGGCCCCTAAGGTTGTTGTTCTACGAAATAATAGAAGAAGAGACATACTTTCGGCTATTCCCATAAAAACATTGTATTCATATGAGTATCCAAAAAAGGCCCAAGCCAAATGCATAGGCGATAAATCTCCGACTTGTGATGTCAATGTGTAGTAGCCAAGATCGGGGAATTGAACCTTAAAAAATTTATACAAGGCAAAAAGGAACATGGTAAAAGCCAGATAATAACGGATAATGGTGGTCAACCAATAATAAAGCACTTGATAATTTTGTCGTTTTCTATCCAGCAAACTCCAAACAACAGTTGTTAAAATCGCCACGGATACCATTATAAAATGCAGCAGGTACACATAGGTCCTATCATTATGTTCCCCATCATATGGGGATATGATGGTGTATGGAATTTGAAATATTTCCTTCCCCACCCATGAAATAACACCATCCAAAAAAGTGGAAAGTGGGCCATAGTAATACAAGTATGATAGGATTGGATTAACCGACCAATCCATTAAAACAATGAATAGCAGAAAATAAATGAGAAAAAAACGAAAACCAATTTTTTGGTAGTTGCTCCAGGTCGAACTTTGATCTAATTTTCTTTCCATCAAGAGCTATTTTTAATTGGATATCCTATGCTGGATAATTCCATTCTTGATTACCAACTGAATGGATTGGGTATTTGTAATGCTTTGCAGAGGGTTTTCGTCTAGAAGTACCATATCGGCCAACTTCCCTACCTCTATTGAACCGAGTTCATCATCGATTTTCAACATTTTTGCCGCGTTCAATGTCCCCATCTTAATAATGTCCAAAGGTCGCATGCCTCCCATTGCCAGTAGCTCCATTTCCTCATGAAGGCTATGGCCTTGAAAATTAAAATCCCCACCAATATCGGTACCCAAAACCATATTGAAACCTTTATCGTATAAATATTGGATATCCTGTACCTGCGGTTTCATTAAAACAGGAAGGTCATCTTCTTCAAGCCCATAGGATTCTTTATAAAAGTTACGGTAGGCCGTGGCGAACCATTTTGATTTTTGTGTTACCCTCTTAGATTGGGCCTGATATTCGGGAAGTAAAGTTTGGGCATTAAACCATTCAGGATATAAAGGGTACAAAAAAGACTTGTCAATCATCATCGTTGTTATCCAAGATGGATTTCTTTTTCTGAATTCTGACAATAACCGCACCTGAGCACTGTCCTTTAAATCAATATCTATACCGGTAAAATGCACCAAATTTTGAACCCTCGCTTTGATGGCCATTTCCAGTTCTATATTATCGCTTACATGGGCAAATACTTCAAGACCATATTTCTTTCCTTCATTTACCGTTTTGTCTATGAATCTTTGGGGCATCCGTTCTACAAATGGTGGTTCAGGCCCATCTTCTATGGTTAGTTTGATGCCTGCAATAGGCTGTTTGGCTACCCGCGCCACCAACTTTTCTATCTGTAAGGTATCCTTTAGATAAAAAATTGATTCCCCGTCTCGCCACTGATTACCGGTGTAGGTTTTGGAAGGATGTGTCCCTTCCATCGAAAAGTGTTGACTGGTATGAAATACCCTAGGGGAAGGAACGCTATCTTGATTTCCATGTTCACGCATTTCAGCATAATAGTCATCTGTACATAAACTTCCTCCCGTAATGAACACCGATGTAACACCATAATGCACAAACTTGGGAAAGTCCTCTTCATAATCAATGTTGTCATCA
>CAYNUM010000223.1:0-4897 GCA_964400025.1 uncultured Croceivirga sp. | reverse complement strand
AAGAACCTCTAAAGCAGATAACGCTTCTTCTTTGGTTGTATTGTTTGTGGGGAGGGAAACTTCGTCCGTATCGTAGACCTTCAAAATCTTGTCTTTTAGTTCTACAATGACACGTTGTGCAGTCTTCGCACCGATACCTTTTATAGCTTGTATGGTGGCAACTTCTCCACCTGCTATGGCATCTCTCACTTGGGCAGGGTTCAAGGAAGACAACATTGTTCGTGCGATACTCGCACCTATACCGGAAACGGAAATCAAAAGACGAAAAATTTCGCGTTCTGCTTTTTCCATAAACCCGAACAACGTATGTGAATCTTCTTTTACTTGAAGATGGGTGTAAATTTTGATTTTTTCATCAGCGGGAAGTTGAGAAAACGTATGCAGTGATATATTTAAAAAATACCCTACGCCATTACATTCAACCACAACAAAGGTTGGGTTCTTCTCGACTAATTTTCCCGATAGATGTGTAATCATTTTTTACTGGTTTTTGCCATTTTTCTTATTTCTCGTTGCTGGGCATCTATTGCAGCGATTGCGGCCATGTTTACCATTTCATCTACACTTGCCCCCAGCTGAAGTATATGAACCGCTTTGCGCAAACCAACCATTATAGGACCAATGGAGCTGGCATTGTTCAAACCCTTCAATAACTTATAAGTAATATTTGCGGCATCAAGGTTTGGAAAAATAAAGGTGTTCACTTTTTTACCTGCGAACTTCGAGAAAGGAAAATTATTTTGACATAATTCTTGGTTCAGGGCAAAATCGGTCTGTATCTCTCCATCAACCAGCAGTTCAGGATGTTTTTCATGTAAAATACTTACGGCTTCACGTACCTTGCGAGCCTCCTTATGACTTGACGACCCAAAATTTGCATAAGACAGCATCGCCATAACCGGCTCAAAACCAAAGGTTTTGGCGACATTAGCGGTCATTATCGCAATTTCAGCAAGTTCTTCAGCATTGGGATCGATATTAATAGAAGTATCGGCCAAAAATAACGGACCTCGTTCCGTTAGCATGATGTTGACCGTCGAAGCGTTACCCACGCCATTGGCCCTTCCAATTACTTCGAACACCGGTTTCAACACCTTCGGATAAGCTCTTGAATACCCAGAAATCATACCATCGGCAGCGCCTTCGAGCAACATCATCGACCCGAAATAGTTACGTCGCCCCATATTCACACGGGCACTGTACTCCGTTTCGCCCCTTCGCTTACGCAATTTAAATAGCTCTTTGGCATATTTCGTTCGAATTTGCGAGGTTTCATCATCACGTGGATCGATGATTTGAACTTCGGCATCAAATTCCAGTTCTCGTTTAAGTTTTTGAATCTTAGCCTTATTACCCAACAAAATTGGAATACCGATGCCCTCTTCGTAAACAATTTGGGCAGCCTTTAGCACATCCAATAATTCTGCTTCTGCAAAAACAATCCGCTTGGGGTTCGCTTTTGCCCTATTGTGTAAGGAGCGCATCAACTTATCATCATTACCGGAACGCGAAAAAAGTTCCTCCTCATATCTATCCCAATCTTGGATAGGTGCTTTTGCGACCCCGCTTTCCATAGCTGCTTTGGCTACCGCAGGCGGGATTTTGGCAATCAAACGAGGGTCAAAAGGCTTGGGTATGATATAATTCCGTCCAAAGGTGAGTCGGGTCATATCATAGGTAATGTTCACTTGTTCAGGAACTGGTTCTTTGGTCAAATCGGCCAAGGCCCGAACAGCAGCCATTTTCATTTCTTCATTGATTTTGGTCGCTCGAACGTCTAAGGCGCCTCGAAAAATAAATGGAAAGCCCAATACATTATTCACCTGGTTCGGATGGTCAGATCTACCTGTGGCCATGATAATATCGTCCCTAGTTTGGCATGCCAATTCATATTCAATTTCCGGATCGGGATTGGCCATGGCAAAAACTATGGCGTCTTTGGCCATACTTTTTAGCATTTCTGGCGAAACAATATTTGCTATGGAAAGCCCAATAAAAACATCGGCATCTACCATCGCCTCTTCCAGAGTATCTATCTTTCTATCGGTGGCAAACTCTGCTTTTTGAGATGTAAGATTATCCCTATCCGAACGGATAACACCCTTGCTATCCAACATAACCATGTTTTCTGGTTTCGCACCAAAAGCCCTGTAAAGACGTGAGCAAGAAATCGCAGCGGCACCTGCACCGCTGATGACAATTTTAACGGCTTCAATATTTTTTTCGGCAATCTCCAACGCATTTAAAAGGGCAGCGGCCGAGATAATGGCAGTGCCATGTTGGTCGTCATGCATCACGGGAATATCCAATTCCTCCTTTAAACGTTGTTCAATTTCAAAGGCTTCAGGTGCTTTGATATCTTCAAGATTAATTCCTCCGAAAGTTGGAGCAATCGTTTTTACGGTTTCTACAAATTTGTCAACGTCTTCTGTATCCAATTCTATATCAATTCCGTCGATGTCGGCAAAAATCTTGAATAGAAGGCTTTTACCTTCCATAACCGGTTTGGAAGCCTCGGGGCCTATATTGCCCAAGCCCAAAACCGCAGTACCGTTTGAAATCACAGCCACTGTATTTCCTTTGGCCGTGTACTTGTATACGTCGTCAGTATTCTTTTTTATTTCAAGACAAGGTTCTGCTACGCCTGGGGAATAGGCCAAGGCCAAATCTCGTTGCGTAGCATATGGCTTAGTTGGAACGACCTTTATCTTTCCCGGTTTTGGCTTGGCATGATAAATAAGTGCTTCCCGTCGGTTCTTCTCTTTGCTCATGAATTCAGATTCTCGTAAGGGGTTAAAGATAAGGGCATTTCACAAGCTGTGAAACACCCTTAATTCAAAATGAATTTGTCTTGACGGTTATTCTGTTGCGAGTTCGTCTTCTGATTTAGATACATTCAAGCGGAGTGCCAAAACACATGCTATAATAAAGAATGCTCCAGCGAAATACATCGCATTGACTGCATTGCCTCCCAACACATTTTTAAAAATTGGACCAAAAGTCAACGTCTGTATTCCCATTGGGATTACAATCATCATATTCAAAATACCCATATAGACCCCTCGTCTTTCTTGAGGAACAATTTTAGACACCATACTGTAAGGAATACCCATCATAGCGGCCCAACCAATTCCAAATAAAACCATCGGGAATAGGACGTATAACGTATCCGTGATATTTGGAATGGCCAACAGAGCGAGACCGGTTCCCAAAAGACTTATGGCGTATATTTTCTTGCCTCCGAAGCGCATTGTCAACGGAACCAGTATTAGGGCAACGACAGCAGTTACAATATTATAAGTGGTGCTCATTTTTGCGGCTTGTGCTGCAGCTTGCGAGGTATCAAAGCCCATAGTTGTTCTAAATAAAGGTGTAATGAACTGCCAATACACAAACAGGGCATACCATTGAAACAAATAGACCGCCGAAAGTTTCCACATAAATTTTGGCATGTCTTTTACTGCTTCTGTAATCTCCACAAACGGCTTTTTGACTTTCTCTGCAAAAGGCAATTTTTTGTTTTCTTCAATTTCTTTGAGTTCCTCAGCGGGTGGAGGAATTTCCGGTGTTTTAAGTACAGACCAAAGAATAGTTACAATGGAAAGAAATGAACCGATAAAAAACGAATAGTACAACCATTTTGGAATTGCGCCCGATACTTCTTCTCCTCCGCCAAACCAATCCTGAAATAAGAAAATTGAAGCATTGGCAAGCAATATTCCAGCTCCTACAAAAAGACTCTGCATTTGATACCCTAGACTTAATTGATTATCAGGTAATTTATCGCCTACAAATGCTCGATAAGGTTCCATAGCCATGTTATTACCGACATCCAATATCCAAAGTAAACCAACAGCAAACCAAAGTGCAGGACTTAACGGAAATGCAAACAAACATAAACTTCCCAATATGGCCCCAATCAAAAAGAAGGGCTTCCTTCTACCCCATCTTGGAGACCAGGTTTTATCGGAAATAGCTCCGATAATTGGCTGTATTATTAGTCCAGTAATCGGCCCGGCAATATTTAAAATTGGTAACAGCTCTTCTTCCGCACCCAAGAAGAGAAATATTGGGTTAATTGCGGTCTGTTGAAGTCCAAAACTATATTGAATGCCAAGAAAACCAACATTCATATTCCAAATTTGCCAAAAGCTGAGTTGCGGCTTTTTAATTTTCATCATAGCCTTAAAGAAGTTTAGTTAGTTACAGTCAGTTTTTGAGCCTAAAAAAGTTCAAAACTATCTTCCAAGATAAGGTTTTTACATTTTTCAACACAATGAAAGGAATCAAACCTTTCTTCAAACTGATAATATGATTTTTACGGTATTCTTGTCAGTGCCTTCAATTACAAATCGCGAGTGTTCTAAATTGGCATTTAGCAATAGCCAATCTGAACCGTTCGACCATCTCAGACTTAACCGGTTCGATGGGGTTTCCAAAAGTTCAAAATCACCTTTGAATGCCGGATGCGTGTTTCTCAAATGCATCAAATCGGATAGTTGTTCAAATAGGGGGCTCGCTTTTTTCTTGAGGATTTCATCCTTTGAATAATAATGTCTATTGATATCGCGGCCAACATTAGTCTTTGACAAAAGTTCCATATCATTCTCATCCCCAAATAAACCTACGTAATACACCTGCGGCGTGCCAGGCACAAAAAATTGAATCGCTCGGGCCAAAATATAGGCGTTTTCGTCTTTCGCCAGCGCTTCAAAATAGGTGCAGTTCACCTGATATAAATCTAAGTTTGATGCTGCCTCACCGGTAGCCTTTAGACTTTTACCCCCGCTATTGGTATGGATTTTATTGACAATATTGTCCAACTCCCTATCTGGAATCAACCCCCTCTTGGCACCCTCTGAAGCAACATCAATTACGCCGATCCCGTCATGGGTGT
>CAYNUM010000222.1:0-4903 GCA_964400025.1 uncultured Croceivirga sp. | reverse complement strand
GTTGGATTGGGGGATGGTTAAGTAAGTTTCAAAGCCCTTTTTCATCGGGAAATAGTGCAATGGGCTTATGCTCCCAATGCAACATATCACTACTAACGGCATGACCCCAATGCATAGGCCCCCATACCGTGGCATGAGGGTAATATTGGTAAAACAAGTGATACTTTCCGTTATGGTAGACCAGTCCGTTAGGGTCGTTCAACCAACCCGTCTCAGGAGTGAAATGATATTGTGGTCGCCAGGTTTCAGAATAATAGTCCGTTGATTCAATTTCTGGAGTGGACGTTTGGTCTGCTGGATCTTTACAGGAAAAGACCAATAACAACAAAAGAAAGAGGCTTGTAAACGTTCGCATGGTTGTCTTGTGATAATTTACAAGATAGCTAAATTGTTCCTTTTGGCTATTGAATTGAATATCTTTGATTTTCAAAAATTTCATATGTGGCGCTCCGCTTTTTTTGCCTTGGCTTTCTTCTTTCCTTTTATCGGAACTGCGCAAAAAACAATTGAAAAAGCCTTGGAACGATTTAACAAGGGTACCGTTCCCTATATCACGGTTGATGAATTGAAAGAGCATACTGATTTCGTTCTACTGGACACTAGAAAGAAAGAGGAATTTGAAGTTAGTCATCTTCAGAATGCCGTTTGGGTGGGTTATAAGAAGTTTGATATCGGTAGAATCCAAAGTGAAATTCCCAATCACTCCACACCGGTAATAGTCTATTGTTCCATTGGTGTTCGCTCAGAGCAGATAGGAGAAAAATTACAGAAAGCAGGCTATACCAATGTCAAAAATCTCTATGGAGGTATTTTTCAATGGAAGGACGAAGGAAATGTTGTCGTTGACTCAACCAATCAGACCACTGAAAGAATTCATGCATTTAGTAAGCAATGGGGTAAATTACTGACCAATGGCGACAAAGTATACTCCTTAAAAAAAGAATCGATTGAAAAACAGCGCTGATCTTTTACTCATATTTACTCGCAACCCAGAATTGGGTAAGTGCAAAACCCGATTGGCCGCCAAAGTAGGTGACCCAGCAGCGTTGGAGATTTATACGTTTTTATTGCAACATACCGTCGACATAACAAAAAATCTGAACGTGGCAAAAAACGTCTATTACTCTGAAGCGATTTGGGAAAATGATGTTTGGAACAACAATATTTATGAAAAAAAACTTCAAATTGGTACTGATTTAGGCAAACGGATGCAAAATGCCTTTGATGAAGGATTCAAGGAAGGATATGAACGTATCATAATTATTGGAAGCGATATGTACGATCTTTCTCAAACTGATTTAGAAAATGCATTTGATAAGCTAAAGCATCATGATTTTGTTGTTGGCCCAGCTCAGGACGGTGGGTACTATTTGCTCGGGGCAAAGAAACCAAATACTAGTATTTTTAAAGATAAACAATGGGGTCAAGATACAGTACTTGAAGACACCCTTAGTGATTTAAAAGATGAGGATTATTCCTTATTGACCGAAAAGAATGATGTAGATCATTATGAAGACATTGCACATATTGAAGCATTTCAACCTTTTCTAAAACATATCAAGAAATGACGAAAAAACAATTGGATGAATCGGTAGCCTATCTTAAAAACAAAGGCTTTGACCAACCTGAAATCGGTATTGTTCTAGGAACCGGTCTTGGTCAGCTGGTCGATGAAATAGAAGACACTACCGAAGCTCACTACAACCAAATACCCTATTTCCCATTGGCGACGGTTGAGTTTCACACCGGTAAACTAATTTATGGCACCATTGCAAATAAAAAGGTGGTTGTGATGCAGGGGCGCTTTCATCTTTATGAAGGATATGATTTTCTTGACATCACCTATCCTATTCGAATCATGCATCAATTAGGCATTCAAAAATTGTTCATTTCAAACGCCGCAGGCGCTATCAATCTCAATTTTAAAAAAGGAGATATGATGCTCATCGAAGATCATATCAATTTTCAAGGAGGATCTCCATTGGCCTTTAAAAATGTTGCTGAATTTGGTGATCGCTTTGTAGATATGATGGAGCCCTATGACCTTGAAATGCGTGAAAAAATTCAAGAAATAGCGGTTAAAGAAGCTATCCCTCTTCAGAAAGGTGTTTACGTTTCAGTGGTTGGGCCGCAATTGGAAACCAAAGCAGAGTACCGCATGCTCAAAATCATGGGGGCTGATGCTGTCGGAATGAGTACCGTACCTGAAGTCATTGTTGCGAATCATTTAAAACTACCTGTTTTGGCGGTATCGGTGCTGACCGATGAATGTGACCCCGACAATTTACAGCCTGTGAACATTCAAGAGATTATTGAAATTGCAGGAAAAACCGAACCCAAGATGGTAAAACTTTTTAAGGAGCTTATAAAACAACTTTGATCAACCTCAGTAAGGTAGAACATGTTTTGACTACTATTAGCTGAGAATGTTGTTTGAGATGCCCTTTACCCCACAAATAAGCATTATTATACCTACGCTTAATGAAGCGGATTGCCTAGGCAGTTTGCTTGATTTTCTTAATACCAATACCGATGGGAATCTGGTCAAAGAAATCTTGGTAGTTGATGGTGGCAGCATAGATGATACCAAAAAAATTGCTAAGGAAAAAGATGCCCTGGTTTTGGAGGCACCCAAAAGTCGTGCAAAACAAATGAATTTTGGGGCGAATCATGCCAAAGGCAATGTGCTTTACTTTTTACACGCGGATACATTTCCTCCAAAATCGTTTGAAAATGAAATTTCAAAGGCCATTGCCTCAGGATTTGAAGCAGGTTGTTTTCGAATGCAGTTTGATACTCATAACCCTGTTCTGCGATTTTTTGCTTCCCTTTCACGTATCAACCATATTATTTGTCGGGGTGGAGACCAATCATTGTTTGTTACAAAAAGCGTTTTTTTGAGAAACCAAGGCTTTAATGAAGACTATCGCATCTATGAGGATACTGAGTTTATTAAAAGACTTTATGCTGATGTTGGTTTCAAGGTTTTACCCCAAAACGTCGTGACCTCAGCGAGAAGATATCAATCTAAAAAATGGTATCAAGTTCAGTTTTATTTTGGCATGATTCATCTTAAAAACTACATGGGGGCCAAACCAGAGGAGCTTTATAGTTACTATCAACGAAAACTGTTGATGTAGAGATGTATATTTTCCAATAAAAAAACCCTTGGTATTGCTACCAAGGGCCATTTGGGGGAATCCTGCTAAATAGGCTAGTTAACTACTTCTCAAGAGAAATATTTGCATAATCCGTTAGCACCCCACTCGTAACGATATTAGGCAGTATTTCCTCTCTTGAAGCTATGGAAATACGCTCTTCAATGCTTGGATTTCTAGTGTCCCCAATATCTAACATGGTTACAGGAGGCAAGACGTTTGTAGCCAAGTAAAGGTTATTACTATTTGTGAAAATTTCCGTGTGCTCTTTCTTACCATTCACAACACTATGTTCATTGAGTACAACCTGTAAACTTTTAGCGAAGCGTTCACTTTCAGTATTCTTGCCATTATGAAACACTGAAACTTCGAAATATCTACTGTTTTTGACACTTTCATTCAAATTAACAACCAGCAGTCTTTGATATTTTCCAGCATTTTTTAAAGAGAGTTCATTGATGATTTCAACGTATTGTTGCATTTGCTCTTGGGTTGCAATTGGGTTCTCCTCGTTAGAACCTTTTTGTTCAGTAGCAGCATCAACCAAATCACTTGCGATATCAACGCCATCAATCAAATAAACCTTAGCACCATTAATCATAAGCTCATGGGCGATATTCTTTACAATCTGTTGTTTAACTAGGTGTATTTCTCCTGAATTTTGATTTCCTTTTTCAGTGGGCAAGAGGTAAATCACCGCATTTTTAAGTTTATCACTTTTGGGAGCAATAGTCGACAATTCCTCCTGAAAAATAGGAGAAACGGCATAAGCTTCTTCAGTTACACTCAATGCCATTTTCTTAAACGAATCCGGGGCGTTTGGTATAATATATTCACGTCCCAAGTAAAGTTCACTCCCGTTTTTTAAGTTCGTCAGATTTAAATCAACGAATTCGGCATAGTACTTGGCCGGATCAATTCCCTGTTTTCGGAGTAAAGAAAATATACCATCTCCCTTTTCTGCTTTCACCGTAAACTCTTGACCGTTAACAGCAAAAAAACAAGAAACTACTAGTATAAAAATGAATTTTTTCATTATTGATGTCTCTCTGACGTCAACAAATATAGTATCTAATCGATGAAATGCAAAAAATATCGATAAAATGCATTTAAAAATATTGCCCTATACCAAAAACAACACCCCTTGAAGCATTACGTGTTACGCCATGACCATAGTCAATTCTGAAGATGGCGTTGAAAATGCGCTTGTGAATTAACCGAAAACCAATTCCTGGATAAATTCTGATGTTCTGATCGTCTGCAAAGTCGCCAAAATCTCCCCCGGGATTGCGCCAGCTACCCCCATCAAGAAAAACATTGCTTTGAAGAACGAACCAATCTTTTTCAATCAGCGAATGCCTGTATTCGGTATTCACCACAATGGCACCCGTACCTCTATCAATGATATTTCCCACGCCCCTAATGTTAAGATTGTTATCAACAGCAAATGGGGCAAAGGGTGTATCGATATTACTCGCCAGCCCCAATCGCAAACGGGATGCCCAATTGCCACGTTCTCCTACTCTTTTGAAATAAGAGAAATCATTAAACCCAATCCAGAAATCGGGTAATTGGTCACTCGTACTGGTCACATATTGCAGGTTCAAATTACTCCGAAAGCCATCGAGGTAATGGTAGTAATACTCTATACCATCATAATTATATAGCAACTTGATCAAAAATTTATCTACCTCCAAATTCTGAGGGACTGAAGGCGCAGTAGCTCCAGAGATATATTGATAATT
>CAYNUM010000221.1:0-4905 GCA_964400025.1 uncultured Croceivirga sp. | reverse complement strand
TTTATTGGTTATCGCAGATATCAATGGACAAGCAAAGTAGCTCCGATTTACAAAATTCCGCTTGTACTTAGAAAACCGATGGCCCAAATACTCCGTTTCTTTCCTGGAAACACCTTAAAATATGCTGCAGAAGGTATTTCAAAAGTTAACATCGAAGAACTTTATCTATCTACACTGAGCAACATTGATTTATCTTGGATAGATTATGAGTGGAAGCATGATGAGGCTATTGAAAAAGAATACCTTTTCCATCAAAATAAAAATCTGTTGGAGCGTATCTCTGATTTTGATTTGAAGACGTATTTGAATTGGGATATCAACACCAAAGTGGATAGGGCCACTATGTCAACTGCGTTGGAGGCGAGGTCACCACTCATGGACTACAGGGTTGTTGAATTTGCCAGAAAACTACCTACCTCATTTAAGTTTGGAAACAATACCCAAAAGAGAATATTGAAGGAAGTTCTATATGACTTCGTGCCAGAAAAAGTTTTTGAGAGACCAAAAGCGGGTTTTACCATGCCATTTGAAACATGGTTCAGAACCGATTTGAAAGACATGGTATTATCTGAATTAAGAACAGAAGAACTTGAATCGATTCCTGGAATTAACTCAAATATTGTTCAGCAAAAAATTACCGAACATATGAAGGGTGAAAGAAATCGCGCACCCTTGATCTGGAAACTGTTGGTCCTGAAAAAATGGCTTAAAGAAGAAAGAAAGGGCATTACTATTTCGTAAGGATTCATCAATTATGAAAAAAATTAAAGTTGCATTTATAATTCCCAGTTTGACCTCAGGAGGTGCCGAGCGCATATTGGCCTTCTTGAGTCAGGAAATCGACTTTAATGAGTTCGAAACCACATTGATTTCATTAGGGAAAGAATCACAGAACCGTTATGATGTTTCTAAAACTAAGGTCATTTATTTAAATCAAGAACGAATATTGACCTCAGTACCAGCCCTTTTTCGACTTTTAAGAAAAGAACGGTTCGATGTGGTTCTTGGGGCAATACGACATTTGAATGCGTTGTTGGGATTCTTATCTGTTTTCTTTTCAAAAACCAAGTTTGTTGGACGGGAAACCAATGTAATGAGCGTTAGGGACAAGTATCAACAAGAAGGCAGCAAAGATTATCCAGATTTAGTCTACAAATGGGGATACCGCTACTTAGACGGCGTGGTTTGTCAGTCTCAAGACATGTTAAAAGATCTTTCTGAAGAATTTCCTGCGTACAAACAAAAATTCAGGTTGATCCATAATCCAATTACTTCGAGTTTTGTTCCAAAAAAACAGAAAACCCCCTCCACTCCCCCATATAAACTAATAACAGTTGGCAGCTTAGAGCCCAGAAAAGGGCACCTTAGAATTTTGGAAGGCCTGGCCAATATTGAATTTGACTTTGAATATACTTTAATTGGCAAAGGTTCAATGCTTACCGAAATTGAAAATAAAGCTCAGTTATTAAAACTAGACAGTAGATTAAAATTCATTCCCTACACCAATGAGGTGAGAAAGCATTTAGAGCAAAGTAATGTTTTCATTCAAGGTTCCTATGTTGAAGGTTTCCCAAATGCCCTGTTAGAAAGTTGTGCCGTGGGCACACCAGTAATTGCATTTGATGCCCCAGGTGGAATAAATGAAATTATTGAAAATGGAATAAATGGATTCATTGTGCGACAACCCGACGAGTTGCCCAATAGGCTACAGGAAATTTTGAATTCCAATCAATTTACGCCGGAAGTGGTCAGTAAAAGCGTTTTTGAAAAATATGGAGCTGAAACCATTCTGAAGCGCTATGAAGAGCTGTTTAGAGAAGTTAACGAGACCACAAAATAATCTTCTCATATTAAATCAAATGAATAACAACAAACCTAAGGTTAGTATATTGATTACAAGCTTCACAAGTGGTGGGGCTGAAAAGGTAATCAGTTTGTTGTTAAAAAAAATGATAGACGATTTTGAGGTAAAACTGGTGCTGTTTTACAATGAAATTCATTTTCCTGTTCCTGAAGAGGTTGAGACCATTCTTCTTACTACGGGGGAATCAAGTCAGACCTTTTTTAAAAAAATAGCCGATCTCTTCAAGTTCTATAGACAGTACAAGAAACTACTGGTTGAAAACGATATTGATTACTCCCTTTCATTTCTGGCTTTTCCCAATTTGATAAATGGGTTACTCTCTAACAAGAGAAGACGATTTAAGACTTTGCTCAGCGAACGAGGTTTCCCAAGTGAAAATACCAGCAGCAAGGTATCTTATCTGGTATCGAAGTTATTTTATCCAGTGCTGTACAACAGATGTGACCGCCTGTTTTCAAATTCGGAATATATCAATGAGGACTTAAAAAAGAATTTCGGAATTACAATTCCAATGGAGGTCATTTACAATCCCCTGGAAATTCCCAAAAAGCAGGTTTCACCTAAAAATCTTGACGGAAGTCTTGACCCGATCAGAATAATAACAGTTGGCTCGGTTGATAAAAGAAAAAACCATAGAATGGTCGTCAAAGCCATGAAAACTATTGGTGATACATCGCTGACTTTTGATATTTATGGTGCAGGCCCATTAGAAGACCAGTTAAAAAAGGAAATTTTTGATATGGGCCTTAATAAGCAGATTTTCTTAAAAGGTCGAACCAAAGAAGTAAATAAAAAACTTTTGGCGGCCCATATTTTTATCTTGAGCTCACATAACGAAGGCTTTCCCAATGCTCTTATGGAAGCCATTGCGGTCGGTCTGCCCTGTATTTCAACCAATTGTCTCTCAGGCCCTTTGGAAATGCTCAATGAAAATGAGAAAGTCAACATACCAAATGGCAGTTTCGTCAAGGCCAAATATGGCATTCTAATCAATACCGACGACGATATGGGTCTCGCTAAAGCAATTAAATTTCTAAAAAATAATCCTGAAGAACGAGAGAACTATAGTAGATTGAGTCTTCAACGGGCTAAGGCTTACGAACTAGACATTGTTTATCCAACATTCAAAAATTTCTTGCTAAAACAATAGTTATGTGCGGTATCAACGGATTTATTACGAGCAAGGAAACAGACCTAATTACCCTAGAAAGGCAATTGAACAGGATGAACGATTGCATTGTTCATCGAGGTCCTGATGACGAAGGTATTTACGCCACTGAACATGGAAGCTTGAAAGTAGCAATGGGCATGCGCAGACTTTCAATAATTGACTTGGCAACCGGAAAGCAACCCATCAATAATGAAGACCAAAGCATTTCCATCGTATTTAATGGTGAAATCTACAATTTTCAGAAGCTCCGTCATGAATTAATGGGCAAAGGAGTGCAGTTCAATACCCAAAGCGATACCGAGGTGATCTTAAAACTATATGAGCTTGAAGGAGTCAGTTCTTTTTCAAAGCTCGACGGTATGTTCGGCTTTAGTATTTATGATAGAAAAAAGGGTAAAATCTTTATAGCCCGAGATTTTTTTGGAGAAAAACCCTTGTACTATACCAAAGAGAAAAACGAATTTATATGGGCTTCCGAATTAAAATCAATACTAAATCATATTGGCAGAAAACCACCAATTTCAGTCAGTGGACTAAATCTTTTTTTTAGACTAACCTATGTGCCAGCACCCTACACCATTTATGAGGGAATTCACAAACTAGAATCGAATTGCTATTTAGAATATGACCTCACTAGAGATGATTTTAAGGTGCATCAGATAGAATCTGAATTCGACGGTATAAAAAACAAAGATAGTTTTGATGTTGCTAAAAAAAATGTCAAAAACCTAGTTCAGGAATCGGTTGAGAGTCGTTCCGTTGCAGATGTACCTTTGGGCACTTTTTTGTCTGGTGGTGTTGATTCGTCTATTGTGTCCTTATGCCTATCACGAATTAAGGAGAAAACCATTAATACATTTTCGATTGGTTTTGAGAAAAAGGAGTTTGATGAAACCGATAAGGCTAGAACCGTAGCCAAATTGATTAACAGCAATCATTATGAGTTCATTGTTAAGGAGGAAGAATTTAAAAACATCCTTAGCGAAATACTTCTAAACTTCGATGAGCCCTTTTCCGATACGGCTTCATTACCGACATACCTGGTATCCAAAAGAACTAGGGAACATGTAAAAGTAGCCTTAACCGGAGACGGTGGAGATGAGGTGTTTGGAGGATACAACAAATATTATGTTGGTAAAATCAATAAGCGGTACACAGGCTTGGTACCAAAGGGAGTTCATAAAATGATTATGAAATCGATTTATCCTCTGTTATATACCAAAGACGATCGAAGAGACAGGCGTTTTGCAATACGAAAAATGCTTAACACGATTAACTATGACGGTAGTCACTTTTGGGATATTATTTCACTTGCCAATACTGAAGCACAGTTGAATGCCCTTTTTCGCGAAAATGTAATCATCAAAGATATATTTCTTCCCTATAAACAGAAACTAGGTTTTCAAAATCCCCAAAGTCTTACTGAATATCGATTTACCGATAAAATCATAAGTCTCGAGGGGGGCATGTTACCCAAGGTTGACCGCACAAGTATGTTGGCCTCACTTGAATGTCGCGCACCTTTTCTGAACAAAAAAATATGGCGTTATGTAAATGGTCTACCGGAAGACTATTTGATGAAGGGATGGAGTAAAAAACATATCCTTAAAGAGGCCTTTAAGGATGATTTTCCAGACGGTTTTCTTGAAAAAGGGAAACAAGGTTTCGAGACACCTGTAGGAGATTGGTTGAGAAAAAGCCTAAAGCAAGAACTGCTATTTTATATTGAGCCTAGTTTTCTGAATAAGCAGAATTTCTTCAAAAATGAATATGTGATTCAATTGGTAAAGAATCATATTGAAGGAAAAAAAGATAACAGCTATATGGTCTGGGCCTTCTATTGTTTTCAAAAATGGTACGCCAATGTCTA
>CAYNUM010000220.1:0-4906 GCA_964400025.1 uncultured Croceivirga sp. | reverse complement strand
AGCAAAACCCGGGATTTAGACAATCAAAAATCTTCGGGAAAAGAACGGAATCAAGGTGAAGCACCGAAAGATGGTTCTGTTCGCTATTTTATCAATGTGGGGGAACGCGATGGCTTCGATTGGATGTCCCTAAAAGATTTCCTTAGGGATAAACTAGGTTTGGACAAAGAGGACATCTATAAGGTGGACACTAAGGATAGTTTCTCATTTTTCAATACAGACGCCAGTTTTACACCCTTGGTCTTAGAGACCTTTGAAGACTTTAAGGTAGATGGTCGATTTGTCAATGTTGAGGTGTCAAAAAATCCTGGGCGTGGTGGAAGAGGCAAAAAACGGGATCGTCGTCGAGGTGGAAAAAGAGAGTTTGGAAACTCGTTCGATAAGAGAAAAAAATCTTCAGGAAAACGTAAAAGAGGAAAAAATCCTGGCTTTTTTTAGTTAAGGAGATGTCAAAAAGAACAGATAAGACCATAAATTCTGTTGTTTTGTATCTTTAAGAAAATTGCTGAATGAAGAGAATTTTACCCTTCCTGTTCCTTTTGATTGGTATTTTTTGCCAGGCCCAAGAGAACGATGAGGAACTGCCCGAGCAAGAATTTGTGGCCACTGTTGTCAATGCGCAGACACAATTTCCCCTCGAAAGCGTTCACGTCATCAACCTAAACAAGGTGGTTGGAACCATTACCAATCCAGAAGGTAAGTTCAAGATTACTGCTTCAGTAAATGACACGCTTTATCTCACCTATTTGGGCTTTAAACCCCAGAAATTTCGGGTGACCAACGATATGTTCAAATTCGAGGATACCAAAATCTCCCTTACGGAATTGGCCTACGCCCTTGAAGAAGTCATAGTAAGACCCTATCAGTTAACGGGTTATCTTGAAATTGACGTTAAGAACTTACCTGTCAACAATGCATATCAATACAGTATTTCAGGACTTAACAAGAGTTATGAAGCAGGAAGCAAAAGTCCTAGTGCAGTGACCAAGGTTTTAGGGGCCATTCTCAATCCGGCCGATCTTTTGCGGAATCTCTTTGGTAAAAAACCAAAACAAATGCGCAAGTTGCGGCAAATGAAAGAGGACGATAACATTCGTGACCTATTGGCATCAAAGTTTGACCGGGAAACCCTAATTCAATTACTACAACTGGAAAAGATGGATATTGAGGACATTCTTAGTAATTGCAACTATTCACGTTCATTTATTCAAACAGCCAATGACCTCCAAATTCTGGATGCGATTAGCAGTTGCTACGAAGAGTATAAGGTATTGAACAGAAACTGAGTAAAAACCTCATAATTCTGGTATTTTAAATTGCCCATTAAATAAATTTTAGATTCTTCCGAGCATTTTATAGTTTTAGGCAAAATCCTCGAATCATGAGAAAACCGTTTATCGCGCTGTCGATACTGATTTTTCTTTTTAGCTGTAACAACCAAAAAAAAGAAATGCCCCAAGAAAATACCACAACCTCCTTGGCTGAGGATGGTCAAAATAACGGTAAAGACGCCCGCTTTGTTTGGGAGGGTGCCAATGTCTATTTTTTACTTACCGATCGCTTCAATAATGGCCAGCCTGAAAATGACATCAGCTATGAACGTCGTGATTCAACGGCCGTTCTTCGTGGTTTTGAAGGTGGTGATATCGTTGGTATTACCCAAAAGATAGAAAGCGGTTATTTTTCTGATTTGGGCATCAACGCCATATGGTTCACCCCTGTAGTTGAACAAGTGCATGGGGCTACGGACGAGGGCACTGGTTTGACCTATGCATACCACGGCTACTGGGCCAAAGACTGGACAGCTATCGACCCAAGTTTTGGTACCAAAAAAGATTTAGAGCATTTAGTCAAAACGGCACACGCCAAGGGAATACGAATCTTATTGGATGTGGTGTTGAACCACACTGGCCCCGTTACTGAAATGGATCCTGTCTGGCCTGATGAATGGGTACGTACCTCACCTGCCTGTAGTTTTGACAATTATGAAAATACTACGGCTTGTACCCTTGTAAAAAACCTACCGGATATTCTAACTGAATCTGATGAAGCCGTAGAAATACCCGACACCTTATTGGCCAAATGGAAAAAAGAAGGTCGTTTAAGCCAGGAATTGGATGAGTTGAATTTGTTCTTTGAACGCACAGGCTATCCAAGGGCGCCACGTTTCTACATCATCAAATGGCTTACCGATTATATCCATGAATTTGGGGTTGATGGTTTTCGAGTAGATACCGTAAAACATGTCAATGAAAACGCCTGGGGCGAATTACAAAAAGAAGCTGAGTACGCCTTTGAAACTTGGAAAAAGAAACATCCAGACAGGGTTCTTGATGACAGTCCTTTCTACATGGTCGGGGAAGTATACAATTATGGTATTTCTGGCGGAAGGGAATTTGATTTCGGCGATAAGAAAGTAGATTATTTTGATAATGGTTTTACGAGTCTTATCAATTTCGATTTGAAAAACGATGCTAACAAAACCTATGAAGAAGTGTTTCGACGTTACAGTTACCTCTTAAACACAAAATTTGCCGGTAAAAGCGTTCTAAACTACCTTACTTCACATGATGACGGTAGCCCTTACGATCCAGACCGTAGTAAGCCTATTAAATCGGCCAACATGTTATTATTGACCCCAGGAGCCTCTCAGGTGTACTATGGTGATGAAACCATGCGACCCCTTGTAATTGAAGGTGCTGAAGGTGATGCCAATTTACGTTCGTTCATGAATTGGGAAGATTTAGACAGTGTTCCTGCCGTTCAAAAGGTGCATGAACATTGGCAAAAATTAGGACAATTTCGAAGAAACCACCCAGCTATTGGGGCCGGAAAACATAAGAGATTGGCGAAATCACCCTATGTGTTCTCCAGAACCTATGTGGACGGAGAATATCGGGATAAGGTTGTTGTCGGATTGGATTTGCCAAAAGGCAAGAAATCACTTTGGGTTAAGGGTTTCTTTGGTGACGGCACTATGCTTCGAGACACCTACTCCAACACAGAAGTTATGGTTAAAAACGGCAAAGTCATTTTGGAAAATGATTATGACACTGCCCTGTTGGAGTTGATGGAGTAAAATCATTCATAAAACTTCTAGTACTTGTATTCGCTACAGTTCTAATGCTTAGTCGTATTTCAATGATATGTGGAAAATACTTTTTTGGTCTTACGATATATTTAAGGAATCTACAATCCTAAATCCTTTCAATGAAATTCCTCCAAAGTTGAAGTTCCTTATTTTGGCATAAATCTATTGGGATCTTCTTTTTCTTTTCGTTTCTTGATTCGTTCGGCTTCTTCCTCAGCCTTCTCTTTCTCTTGCTGAGCTACTTCAAGTCGTTCTTTTTTTAATGCCCTTGAAGATTTAAAACCAATACTTTTTTTAGACGAATCCTGTAAACTCTGAGGTTCCAAATTCTGCCAAGTAGATATATTATTCTTTTTGATTTGGAGTATACCATACAAAATACCCAAACCAACCAATCCAAATAAAGATTGACCCAAACCAAGACCAATTTTTAAGTTCACAATAAAGGTGGCAATCGCAGAAACCAGAAAACCCCAAAACCCAATTTTCTTCCAATTAAACAGTAACACCGCAAAAACAACGTTTGCAATTCCTAAAATCGCCAAAACAACCAGCATTGATTTGGAAACTGTTCCAGGTAGGTTTTCAGCGAAAAAATCACTAAAGAAAAGATATAAAAATGCCACAAGGGAATTCAAAATAATCATGAGAATCAACCAAGCCGTTACGCAGCCATGTCTTTGTTTTGTTATTTCTGTCATCCTTATCGACTTAAATATTAATCAGTTTAAAATTGTTACATCAAATTTTAAAACGAACATAATTATAAGAAAATTACACTGTCCAGTAATTTCCCAGAAGTCTACATTGCTAGCATGTAATCAACGTTACTTGGTGATGATTTTACCTTTTCGAAATTCTGTAAATAACATTCCTATCCAAAGTATTAAAGCTGCTTTGGCTATAAGACTAAATATATACATGATTCCAAAAGGCCAGTCTTCCAATTTGGGTGAAAAAAATATCTGAATTGGAAAGGTTATTATAAAAAATAGTATTTCGCTCCAAAATATAGAGGATGAAGAAGGAACGTCATCACCTAGACTGTTAAATACGATAATCCAAAAAAAGACAAAATCAATGATTCCTAGTACAAACCCAACAACTATACTTTGCCCTATAAATGTTGCGACCTTTTTCAAATAGAAGTGTTATTTCTGCGAATGAAGGGCCACTCGATTACCTTCAGAATCAATAAACAAGCCCATATATCCATGGCCTTCACCAATCTGTTTTTTTGGTTGTAGAATGGTGCCTCCTGCTGGCTCTACTCTATCCAATTGTACTTGAAGGTCTTCGCATGAAAAGTAGACCAAAGCTCCTTTGTTATCACTTGGGGAGTAAAAATCTTTGTGCTTTACCAATGAACCAGTGGCTCCAGGTTTCCCTTCGGCAAAAGGAAACCAACCCATAACCAGTTCGTTCATATCATGCACGGTAATTTCAATTTCAAAAACTGTATCATAAAATTTCTTGGCACGTTCCATATCCGTAACCGGAATCTCGAACCAACCTACCATATTTTGTTCCATATTTCTACTTTTCCATCATAGTTTTTAAGGTGTCCAAACCTTCTTCAAAATCCTTACCCACCATTTTATCCATACTCATAAAAAGCATCATGATACTAAAGGGGAACTTATTATTACCTGAAAAACCCCAAGTCACCTTGGTCTTGCCGGAATCGGCATCGTCAGTAATAAAGTAGCAATCGGATTCTGACCTCCAAGGTTTTAGAAATCGTAAATGGCCTTCAATTCGCTCACCATCTATAATTTTGGTGATTTCCTGTTCGCCTTCACCCACTTCTTTGTT
>CAYNUM010000219.1:0-4911 GCA_964400025.1 uncultured Croceivirga sp. | reverse complement strand
AAAAATTATGCCTAATACCAGTATTTATAGTATTTTTGCACGCTTTTGTCTAACAATATGCAGGTTATCCGAAACAAAAAAGAGCTCCAAAAAGTCATGGGCGGATGGAAACTGAAAAATCAGTCCATTGGCCTTGTACCGACCATGGGGGCACTTCATCAGGGACACTTGTCATTGGTGAAAAGGGCGCTGGGCGAAAATGACCTTGTAGTGGTAAGTATTTTTGTCAACCCAACCCAATTTGACAATGCCGAAGATTTGGAAAAATATCCTTCAAACCTTGAGTTGGATGTAGATTTATTGGCCAGTCTCTCAACTGAAATTATCGTTTTCACCCCTACGAAGAGCGATATATACGATGGTAATATTGCTTCTAAATCTTATAATTTCGATGGCTTGGCGAAAGTGATGGAGGGTGAATTCAGAAACGGACATTTCGATGGAGTAGCAACGATTGTAGAACTCTTGTTCAGAGCTGTTGGTCCAGACAAGGCCTATTTTGGGGAAAAAGACTTTCAACAATTACAAATCATCAAAAAATTGGTAAAACAATCCAAACTTGACCTGACAATCATACCCTGCCCAATTGAGCGAGAGCCCAACGGTTTGGCCCGAAGTTCACGTAATGAAAGACTTTCAAATCAGACAAGAAAAGAAGCTGGTTTCGTCCACGAGACCTTACTAGCTGTCAAAACAAAATTTGGCACGGAAAATGCTAATTATATAAAGAATTGGGTAACGCGCCAATTCAATGAAAACCAATTGTTTGAATTGGAATATTTTGAAATAACCGATGTTGATACGTTGACCCCGATGGTAAAGATTCAAAACAACAAAAAATATAGGGCGTTTATTGCCATTTATGCCGAGGGTATTCGATTGATTGATAATATCGCCCTGAACTAATTAATTTTTCACCTAATGCAAATAGAAGTAGTAAAGTCAAAAATTCATCGTGTAAAAGTCACTGGAGCTGACCTTAATTATATAGGTAGCATTACCATAGACCAAGATCTCATGGATGCTGCGAATATCATTAGAGGCGAAAAGGTTCAAATAGTGAACAACAACAATGGAGAGCGGTTGGAAACCTATGCCATTCCAGGTCCTCGAGGTTCCGGAGAACTTACTTTGAATGGGGCTGCAGCACGCAAGGTGGCTGTTGGTGACGTTTTGATTTTAATCACCTATGCGTGGATGGATATTGAAGAAGCCAAAAATTTCAATCCCTCTTTGGTTTTCCCAAACGAAGAAAACAACTTACTAAAGTAGATTGTCCAAAACACTTAAAAAGGCACTGAAAATTATTATTCCCTTTTCCCTGGGGATATTGTTATTGACCTATCTCTATCTAAGTACTTCACCATCCGACAGGGAATTGATAGTTCAGAATATCTCAAATGCTAACCTTTTCTGGGTTTCAGTTTCTATTGTAATTGGAATTTTCAGTCATCTATCTAGGGCAATTCGATGGAACTATCTTTTACAGCCCATGGGCTACAAACCAAAAACCAGTAACAACTTTTATATAATTATGATGGCCTATTTGGCCAATCTTGGGGTTCCGAGATCTGGTGAGTTTTTGAGGGCTACTGCTTTGACCACCTATGAGGGTATCCCTTTTGAAAAGGGCTTTGGCACCATTGTAACGGAACGTGTTATTGATGTGATTATGTTGCTCCTTATCATTTTTGCAGCATTATTATTACAAACAACGTTCATATTAAACTTTTTGGAGGAATATGGTTTCAACCTCGTTTTTGGTCTTTTTGTGCTAATTGCGGGAATTATTGGTCTAATAGTGTTATTGCGCCTCATTGATAAGGCGGAAAGTGGTTTTCTTTTAAAAATAAGGGTATTCTTGAACGGCATGCTACAAGGTGTCTCCAGTATTTTAAAAATGCAGCACAAATGGCCCTTTGTGCTACATACTTTTTTCATATGGACCTGTTATGTTGGTATGTTCTGGGCCATAAAATATGCCATTCCTGAGACGGCCCACTTAGGAATTGCCGAACTATTGGTTGCCTTTGTGGCAGGCGCCTTCGCAATGATGGTCTTCCCTGGCGGTCTTGGTGGCTACCCAATATTTGTAAGTACGGCTTTGAGCTTATACGGCATTTCTTCAAACACTGGCGATACTTTTGGCTGGATAATGTGGATTGCACAGACCGCCATGATTGTAGTATTGGGCGCAATATCTTTTATACTCTTACCGTTATTGAATCGAAATCGATAGTCTCTGATTATCAAACCAATACCACATGAATAAACCATTACTCGCTCTTTTTGGGCTGCTTTGTTTTACCCTAAACGCACAAGTTCAAAAAGAAATCTTTGAATCATTTAAGCTTCAGGCACGCCGAGATGTTTCCTATTACTTTCCTGAGGACTATTCAGATGATAAGAAATACCCACTTATTGTTGTTCTTGACGCTGACTATCTATTTGATTTAGTGGTTTCAAACGCGAAGTTTTTCAGCAAGTACCATCGTATGCCAGAATCCATTATCGTTGGTGTTCATCAAGAGGAGAATGAACTACGATGGGACGATTGTGATTTTGAGCAAACTACGGGCTTACCCACAGAAAAGGGAAAACTATTTTACGAATTCTTGGGCACAGAGTTGATTCCCTATTTGGAAACCAGCTATAATGTAGCCCCATTCAAGATGTTCATAGGTTATGATATCACTGCCAATTTTGGTAATTATTTTTTATTCAACGATAAGTCCCTATTCAATTCCTATCTTATAATATCACCGGTTTTGGCTACCGAAATGGAAAGTCGTGTTCCGTCACGTCTATCAGCTTTGAATCAAGAGATTTTTTACGATTTGGTATTGGAAAAAAGTAAAACTGAAGATCGAAACAGGATTCTGCAGATGAACAACGCCATAGGTTCAATTCAAAAAGAAACATTGCACTATTTCTTTGACGAATACCAAGAACCCGATCACATCTCAATTGCAGCTTATGGCATAAGCAAAGCCTTTGATAATGTCTTCAAATTATTTCGGCCTATCAGTCCAAAAGAGTATAAAGAAGAAATTCTTACATCGAACGACCCGGTCATCAAATATTTGGAAGATAAGTATGAGAGGATTGAAAACTTACTAGGTTTCGAGAAAGAAATCGAACTTAACGACATTATGGCCATTTATGCGGGTAGCCTGAAAAAAGATGATTTTGAATCCATAAAATCGCTTTCCGATATCTGCAAAAGTCAGTTTCCAAAAACAATGCTGGGCTTTTATATGGAAGGTGAATATCTTGAACTTGCCGGTGAACCCAAAAAGGCATTAAAAGCATTCGAGAAGTCCTTTGTTATGGAGCCTATCGACTTCTTGACCAAAGATATGGCCTTAGAAAAAATTGATGCCATTAAAGCTGATTTTGGGTACTGACGGTTTTGCTATCTTAGCCCAATGGCTAAGGTCAAAACCACATTTTACTGTCAAAACTGCGGAGCACAATATCCAAAATGGGTAGGCCAATGCACCTCATGCAAACAGTGGAACACCATTGTTGAAGAGGTAGTTCAAAAAACCGAAAAGCCCGCTTGGAATACCACAGCCCCGAAGCTGAATAAAGTAGCCAGACCCATTTCCATAAATTCCATTTTAAATGAGAAGGAGGTTCGCTTTAATATGCTGGACCAAGAATTCAACCGTGTTCTTGGGGGCGGACTGGTTCCAGGGTCGCTTACTTTGTTGGGCGGAGAACCAGGTATTGGAAAAAGTACCTTACTGCTTCAAATCGCCTTGAAACTTAAGTTAAAAACACTCTATGTTTCGGGAGAGGAAAGTCAAAAACAGATAAAAATGCGAGCTGATAGGATTTATCCAGAAGCTCAAAACTGTTTTGTACTAACCGAAACAAAAACTCAAAATATTTTTCAGCAAATAGTAGCCATTGAACCGGACTTGGTCATCATAGATTCCATTCAGACCCTTCACTCAGATTATATCGAATCGGCCGCTGGAAGCATTTCACAAATAAGGGAATGCACCGCAGAACTAATCAAGTTTGCCAAAGAAAGCAGTACCCCGGTTATTTTGGTAGGACATATCACCAAAGACGGCACCATTGCCGGGCCAAAAATATTAGAGCATATGGTAGACAGTGTGCTTCAATTTGAAGGCGATCGAAACTACGTCTACCGCATCTTACGTTCGCTTAAAAATCGATTTGGCTCTACCGCAGAACTTGGCATTTATGAGATGCAAGGCAGTGGACTACGAGAAGTAAATAATCCTTCAGAAGTCTTGATTTCAAATTCTGATGAAGACCTAAGTGGTGCAGCAATTGCAGCAACTATTGAAGGCATGCGACCTTTGCTCATCGAAATTCAGGCTTTGGTTAGCACCGCGGTTTATGGCACACCGCAACGTTCGGCAACCGGTTTCAATGCCAAACGATTGAACATGCTATTGGCTGTTCTAGAAAAACGAGCGGGCTTCAAATTAGCAGCCAAAGATGTCTTTATCAATATTACCGGTGGTATTTCAGTGGATGACCCGGCAATAGATTTGGCGGTTATGGCTGCCATTCTTTCAAGTAATGCTGACATACCGATTGAAAAAGGCACCTGTTTTGCAGCAGAAATCGGATTGGCTGGTGAAATTCGGCCTGTACAGCGAGTGGACAAGCGGATTCTGGAAGCTGAAAAACTGGGTTTCTCTACCATTTTTGTTTCCAAAAACAATAAAATCGGCCTTAAAAATCCAAAGGTCAATGTACGATTGGTCTCTAAGGTTGAAGATGTGGTTGCCTATCTTTTTGGATAATATTTTCAGTACTTTTAAGGGAAATCACCTTCATGAAAAAGTGCAGTTTTTTCCTCTCCTTCCTTATTTTGTTTTCCTGTTCCGATGAAACAACCAAGTCATCGAATGATACCTTTACCTC
>CAYNUM010000218.1:0-4915 GCA_964400025.1 uncultured Croceivirga sp. | reverse complement strand
CGTACTTCGTACGCTCAAGGAATGTTGAGGGCATGCAGTTCAGTGGCCAAATGGTTATTGAACGGTAAAACACAGACAATACTTCTATTCAAAAAGGGCGAACCACTTAGTGGTCGCCCTTTCTTTTTTAGGAAAAACGTGCAGTTCATCGAATAATCGAATTTTTTGTGCATTTGCTCGATTCAAATTTGTTAAAAACAATAATAAAATGTTAAATTAACCTGTGATTTGAGATAGCACTAACCAGCCTTCTTCGAATCATGTAATCCCCCTTTTTTTGTTCAAAGCAGCCCCACATCGTTTTGAACCTACCTTTCTTATTATATGCCTTGGTGTATATATATAAGACATGAAGATATATTATAGGTATCTAAACCTTGTTTTTAGAGGTACCCTTTTGGGTTCTCTATCTCTTGTTTTTCCCAATCAAAAAATTCACATGCGCAATTGGGCCGTTTTACCGGTAAATTCTCGCATTTCATTTAAACATAATCCTTATTACTAATCAATCCCATACAATTATGAGAAGACTATTACTATTGTTTGTAATGCTATTTTCGATTGGCCTTGTGGCGCAGCAGCCTCAGGATCAGCGGGGCAGTAAAACCATGAAGGTGACTTACCTGGGTAAGTCTCCCACCTTAAGAAAGATGAGTCAAGATGCCATTCGGGCAGTGAAGGAAATCCAAACGGAGCCCTACATTGTACCTAACAAGTTGACCAAAACGGGCATGATCCAAAGTATTGAAAACACAAAATTGGATCCTGTCATTCAACGTGATGGTGGAAGTTCCCTTTTGGCTGCGTCCACTGTAAAGACCGGCTTTGACGGAGGTAGTAATACCGATAACGCTTCCGTTAACGGTTTTCGTGTCGCCCCACCAGATACGCAGGGTGATGTTGGCCCTAACCATTATGTACAAATGGTCAACAGTGTAACGACGATTTTTGACAAAAATGGAAATGCTTTACTGGGTGGTGCTTTTCCCAACAGTGCATTCTTCCAAAATCTAGATGAGCGGTTGGCGAATACTAATGATGGTGATCCCGTGGCCCTGTACGATCAGTTCGAGGACCGATGGATTGTCAGCCAATTTGCGGTAAGCGCTGGTGCCCCCTATTTCATGTTGATTGCGGTCTCAACGACCAATGATCCTACGGGCACCTATCACCAGTATGCCATTGATTACGGCAACGACTTTCCCGATTACCCTAAACTAGGTGTTTGGAATGATGCTGTTTATATCACAACAAGAGACTTTTTAAACGGTTCTTCTTTTGCCGGTTTCTCAATCGCCGCAATTAATAAGTTTGATATGTACGCGGGTGACCCTACAACGGCACAGCGTTTTGAGATAGACAACCCTCCTTTTGATGGAATTGTACCAGCCGATGCCGATGGCACAACGCCACCCCCGGCAAACGAACCGCACTACTGCATGTATTTGGGCAATGGTAATGAGTTGAACCTGATTACGACGGTCTTCGATTTTAATGATGCGAACAATTCAACCATTTCATTTGGTGCGATACCCGTATCCGCTTACTCCTTTTTTAATGCAGGGGTGCCGCAGCCCAACGGACAAACCTTGGATGCCTTGCCTTTCTTTTTGATGTTCAGGTTGCAGTACATGAATTTCGGTACCCACGCCAGTATGGTGGTTAACCATAGCGTTCAAGAAGTAAGTGGTGGTGATTATGGTATACGATGGTATGAGTTTCGTGATACGGGATCACCGTGGGAGGTATACCAAGAAGGTACTTTCATGCCCGATGATGGTCTGAACCGTTGGATGGGCAGTATTGCGATGAACGGCAACGGAGACATTGCACTGGGGTACTCGGTAGCGAGTGAAACCCTAAACCCTTCCATCCGTTTTGTGGGCCAGACGGCCGATCAAAGCGGTACGGGCATTATGAATATTCCCGAGTCGAGTATTCTGGAAGGAACCTTGTCAAGTAGAGGTACCAATCGTTGGGGTGATTACTCCATGATGTCCATGGATCCATCTGATGATGACTTTTGGTTTACCACAGAATATATTGCCGTAGATGATGCGTTTTCCGGTTGGGGAACGTATATCGCGGAACTCGCCTTCGGTGATGCACCGACTGCCTTATGTCAAGATATAACGGTTGATTTAGATGCCAGCATCGGCACGATCTCCATAACCCCAGAACAAATTGATAATGGTTCAACTGGTGCCAATGGTGGCAATATCACCCTGGCATTGGATATTGATACCTTCGATTGTAGCAATATTGGGGAAAACACGGTGACCTTGACAGTGACTGGAGATGATGGGGTTTCGGCCTCATGTACGGCCATCGTTACGGTTACCGTAACTGATGTAGAAGCCCCGGTAGCGGTATGTCAAGATATAACCATCGAACTTCCGGATGGCGGTACTGCTGAAATTACCGCGGATCAAGTTGATGGAGGTTCAACGGACAATTGTGCAATTGAAAGCCTTGCCGTTGATCAAACTTCATTCAATGCATTGGGCGATTTTACGGTGACCTTGACGGTAACCGATGTGGCCGGTCTTACTGATACCTGTGAGGCTACCGTAAGTGTTGTGGGTGGTGCAGTTATCGATGTTGATCCTTTAACACTTGATGCAGCGGTAGACCTGTTCACCGATGTTCCACCGACCGAAGAGCGTACAGTGACCATTACCAACAATGGCGGTGTTCCATTGGATTTTACTACGGAAGTGGGGGAACCTGATTTTACCCCTGATGCGGCAGCTGCTGAAATACTGGCCAATTTAGATCGTAGTGTTTTTGTTGGCGATCCTAATTTCTCTGGTTCCTTACAAACAGCTGAAGTGGAGGACCAAGGTGCCATAGGCCGTATTTTAGCAGGTAGCAGGCCAGTCTTGGATTCTATATTTTACGATACTGGGGTTAACTTTCCCCCAGACTTTGTTGGTTTCAATAATACCGCTATCTCGCAAGGTATGGGAGTTCGCTTTGACGTACCTGGTGATGGTTTTAGGCTGACCTCGGTTCGTAATGCATACCGAACCGAAACGGTTACAAATGCTAACATCCTTTTGCGCATCTACAGAGGTGGTAACACCCCTCTTGACGGTACTTTGTTGTTAGAACAAGTGGTTACTGGCGACAGTGCGGCAGGAGTGTTCGCGTTGGAAACCTTGAATACTCCATTGGATTTTGCTGCAGGTGAACATTTTTGGGTAGTCCATATTTATCCAATAGGTATTGCTTTCCCCCAAGGATTCGATGATAATGTTACAACCACAAGGCCTAATACATATGCCTTTAGTAGTGATGGTGGTGGAAGTTTCGCGTTTTTTGATGGTTTTGCCAGCTTGGTTCGGGCCTTAAGTGAAGCTAATGATCTAATAACCCTATTACCTGAATCAGGTTCGGTAGCTCCTGGTGAATCGGTTGATGTTTTAGTAACCTTTGACGGTGCAGATAGGCCGACAGGTACCTATGAGACCGATATACTTATCAATAGCAACGACCTGAATACGCCGACGGAGACTGTCGCCACAACGTTTGTGGTTTCCAACAGTATTCCTGCAGATAATGTGCCTCCGGTAATAACATGCCCTGATGATATTATTACGCCAAATGATGCTGGAGTATGCGAGGCTGATATTACGCTAACAAACCCGACAGCCACTGATGATGTTTCACTACCTGAGAACATCACCTTTACAGGGGTGCGTAGTGATGGTTTGGCTTTGACCGATCCTTTTCCCGAAGGAACTACAACAATAACGTGGACAGCGACCGATCAGGCGGGCAACACATCTGATAGCTGTGAACAGTCCATCACAGTTAATGATACAGAATCTCCGGTCGCCGTTTGCGCTTCAGGCGCAACTGATGAAAGTGAAGCTGTCACTAATGGTAGCTTTGAAAATGGTGATTTTACGGGTTGGACCGTTGAGGACTTTGCCGATCCGTTCATTCCGTATTCGGTGAGTGGCGATACCAGCAATAATACTTTCTTTTCTGTAGCCTCGCCCGTTGAGGGCGTCTTCTTGGCCAGTAATGGCTTTGACGGCGGTGGGCCTGATGAATCAAGATTATACCAAGAAGTAACCATACCTGGTGATGCTGTTGGTGCGTTATTGGAATGGAACGAGAACATCGATTACGACCTTGATTCTTTTTGCACGGGTTGTAGTGATCGTATCTATGAAGTAAGGGTAGAAGACCTTTCCGGTAATGTATTGGAAGTGTTGACCACGGTACTGGCGTTGTCCGGCACCATTGATGATGACAATGCATGGGTCAATAAAACGGCAAACCTTGTTGCTTATGCAGGGCAGACCGTAAGGGTGACTTTCTGGCAACAAGTGCCAGAATCGTTCACCGGACCTGCAAAGTTTGCAGTGGATGATGTTTCCTTACAGATTTCCCAAGCGGCTGGCCCACTTATAGTTACGTTGGACGGTAGTGGCGAGGCGACGATTACACCTGATTTTATCGACGCTGGTTCTACAGACAATTGTGAAATAGCGAGTCTTTCGGTTTCACCAGCGACCTTTACCATTGCCGATTTGGGCGAGAACACGGTGACCTTGACCGTGACCGATGCAGCAGGAAACACCGATACTTGTGACGCGACCGTGACCGTAGTGGAAGGAGTTTCCGGAAACCCGATTATTGGAGTTGACCCAGCTTCTTTGGAAGCTGCAGTGGATCTGTTCACTGACGTTCCTCCGATTGCCGAGCGTATCTTAACGGTATCCAATACCGGAGATGCGCCATTGGAATTTACAACCGAAGTGGGAGAATCGGAATTTTCCCCAATTGATGATTTACAACAAGCTGACAGATTGGCCAATTTAGACCGCAGTGTTTATGGTGTGGGTAACCCCTCCGTTACTGTAGATTTAGCGGTGGCCAATTCGGAGCGAGCGGAGTTGGG
>CAYNUM010000217.1:0-4920 GCA_964400025.1 uncultured Croceivirga sp. | reverse complement strand
AGGTACCGTCTAGGTCCTGCGTCAAGGTACCACCGGCATCCGTTACCGTGATGGAAGTACCTGTTAGGCCAAGCGCCGTGTTCAGTTCGTTCGTGGGGTCGGCATCGGCATCGTCAGTGTCCAAGGCGGCTGCTAAGTCCGTAAGGGAAACCGAGAACGTATTGGAATCACTATCAGTAATTACTAAACTATTGGTACCAGCGTCTATTTCAAAAGTTGAAATTGTGGTGTTCGTATCGCTGAACGTATCTTCCAGTGTGCTTAAGTCAACATTTACACTTCCACCATTCTCTAAATCTAAAGTCAATAAATTTGTGGCATCATCGAATGTAAACCCAATTAATTGTTGGTCATCAGATGATGTTAATTCCCAAGAATCACCATCCCAAAAGAAAATTGTTCCTGTGTTGGTGTTCACATAAATATCTCCAGTATCCGCAACAGTTGGCGTTGTCACTCCCGGTGTTGATACATCTGTTCCGCTCAGTACTTCACAATTGCATTGGTCTTGCAATGTGACCGTAGTCTGAGACAGTGCGACACTAGAAATTAATAGAAAAAGTAACGTACTCAGTATCTTTTTCATTGGAATAAATTTGTGCAACATTGTAGGTTTTATTTTGCTAGAACAGTCCTTACGTTGTTCGATAGTTTTAATGTTTGGTTTTTTTAATGCTTTGATTTTGATTGAGTTTGAATCAAATTCATCACATCATTCTACAAAATTAGCCTTACCCATAAGGGAGTAAAATATTTGTTGTGTACGTTAAGTTTACTATAGTATAGCCTTTGAAACGTGAGGTGAATTTGATTTAACACTGTGCTTTTTATCGATCGTATCAGTAAAATCAATAAATTTCGAAGGATATGTCTACCAAAGGGAATTACCTAGTTCTTATTAATTCTGTAGGTAATTCGGCGATTGGTTATAATGGTATTCACCCGAATTGTTAGTGTAACCAGAGTGGAAATGGTATTTGAACAGATATAGTCATTCTTGGAAATAACAACTCGATATTGATTATTATTCTCTTGGTTGGTTGGATTTATAA
This sequence comes from uncultured Croceivirga sp., assembly GCA_964400025.1. Taxonomy (GTDB): domain Bacteria; phylum Bacteroidota; class Bacteroidia; order Flavobacteriales; family Flavobacteriaceae; genus Croceivirga. Next base: position 3,868 of record CAYNUM010000217.1, on the reverse strand, counting down.
TCATTAGTGTTGCAGAGGAAGTTCCGGAATAAATACTCGAATCAGACAGATCAATCCATGTACTTCCATTAAACAACTGCCATTGGTATATATCACCATCGGCAACTGCGGATATACTTGTACTACAACCTGGACAAGTTGTGGTATCTAATGGTTGTGAAGTAATACTTGGAGGTGACCCAAATTCCAAGAAATCAAAAGTGCCACTTGAATTGGCATCCGCAGGTGTTTGATAGGAGGCAATATTTACTGTTCCGTCGGGATTTACAGATGGGGTCCCCGCCCCATACATTCCATTATCATCAATATCTGCGTTTAAGTCTCCATAAGCTTCATCAGAATCATTACAACCATCGCCATCACTGTCGGCTTCTCTTGAATTTGGAATTCCGTTTCCATCCGAATCACAAAATATTTGAACTACTTTGATATCATCTAAAGCCAAATCATTTCCAAGCCCTCCGGGAGCATTATTGATAAGCACAAGTTCCAACGCCACATTAGAACTTGGTGTAAATGACCCAATAAATTCTTTCCAAGCAATTGGGTTACCGCTAGGCTCTCTTGGAATGGAGTTTGTATTAAAAGAATAGACAGTAGAACCACTCTGCTGAATTAAAGCGGTAATATCAGGTTCGGTTCTTCCAGCGTTAGCAGCATTATCAATGTCTATATTCATAACCCAAAAAGAAATCTCTAGTGGAACGTTCTCTACGACTTGTGTAAGAGGTCTTCTATAAAATTCCAATCCGGCGGTATTATCGGCATTAACAATCATCATTCTATCCGATCCAGAGGTATGGTCCCCCAAACTTTGCCATACCGTGGGGGCCCAAGAACCAGTTGTAGAAATATCCTCATAAATGGTATATTCACCATCATTTAGATTAACATCGCCACCTCCATTCCCAGAACCTGACCCCAATCCGTCCTCATAACTATAATTCGTAAAAGGGGTCGATACTCTTGTGCCACTGGCAACTCCAAAATCTTCTAAAAATATGGTCACATCAACCTTTGGGTCAGTAGGGGAACACCCGAGGGCCTCAATCTCGTCTAAAATTCCGTCATTGTCATCATCCAAATCTACATCATCAGTTATTCCATCCAAGTCATTGTCCACCAAAACATTGATAAAAATTGTACCGGTATCTTGGGCCGAAGCAAAGGAACAAAATGTATTATCCCCTAATGTATAAGTCATGAATGTTGTGCCGACGAAGCTTCCGGGATTATAGGTGATAGAACCATCAGGGTTCAAAACAGCACTGCCATTTGCCGGTTGACTTATAGCAATGACTTCAATAGGGTTTCCTTCAGGATCTGAATCCAATCCATTACCATTATCAATCAAGGCATTAAAGGTGATACTTGTACCAAAATTCGTCGAAATATTATCATCTTGGGCTATAGGAGGTAGATTAGAAACGTCTGGGAGTATATCTACCAAATTTATACTACCATTGTTGAAGTTAGAAGGTGTAACCTGAGATCTGACAATGACCCTTCCACTTGTTGTGCTAGGATAACTTATTTCCAAAACAACAGGGGTATTTGGGCCTCCAGGCAATCCAAAATGGATGATTCCAGGACCTTGGGTTCCATGACCATAACCCCCATTTACCTCTCGAGTACCTGAAATTACATTGCCGTTACAATCAATAATCTTTACTGTTGAACCAATACCAAAACGCTCTTCGGTATTGATAAGTCCAAAATCGTCTCTATCCTCAATTATATTGATATATAAATGATTAGCCCTTGCTATGCTCCCTAAATTATTTATATAAAGGGCATTATTACCAGATCTATTCATGTATAAATCCAAATCCCCATCGTTATCAATATCTATAAAAGTGCAACCCTCACCCCTATTAGTGAAAGATAAACCTGAATCTACAAATGACATTACCCCTCCCCCATTACTGACCTGATTGAGATAGAGTCTACTCGTGTTATTGCCTGTTAGAAAAATATCTAAATCGCCATCGTTATCAACGTCTCCAAAGGCTAGACCTTCTATTTGACCTGAAAAATTAATGGGTATTCCTGTTGAGGCTCCCAAGCCTGTCCAAGTTCCATCTCCATTGTTACGATGAATCTGGTTGGTGCCGTTTTCAGTCCAATACAAATCAAAATCACCATCATTATCTAAATCACCAAAGGCCACAGCACCTTTATTTCCGTTATTGGCATCATCAATATCAACGCCATTTTGAAAGACACCATTGTTATTTTCAAATAAATCAACTTGATTTCTTTTTCTTACCACAATATCAACCCAACCATCATCATTGTAATCAGTAGCAGATCCATAATCACCATCTGTAGCATCCTGAACCAATCCCAATGGCCATGTATTGGGATCATTTACATTATAAGGCGGGTTTGGACTATCACTTTTTCGGGTAACATGTGTAAAAAACCCATTCCCGTCATTTTGTAAAATATCAATACCATAGTTATGGTTGTCAATAAAAATATCTAAATCACCATCACCATCGTAATCCAAAGCGCCAGCACCTTCGGTATTCATTCCGTCTGTCAGACTTGTAAAATGCTGTGAAGGTGAGGTACCTCCAGTTCCATTCCCGAATCGATTGGTAGCAGGGTCCTGCAAATAAATCTTGAATTGCCAAGCAGTATTTCTGAACAAATCCGGATAGCCGTCGTTATTGAAATCTACGAATAAGACTGTCCTTTCAAAGGAATCTGTATTAAAATTTGGTGCCAAACTAGTAGTAACATCAGTAAAGCTTCCACCATCGTTTCGCATTAAACGCGCGTTTCCATTTCTGTTAACTACCAAATCAAAATCTCCATCGAGATCATAGTCTGCCCAGGCATGACCTCCATCTTTGTTACCCCCGATATTTAAATTGTAGGCAGCTGCACTTTCGGTAAAGGTCGTTTGGGAACGCAGAGAAATAATGCTTAAAACCAAAAAGGCTGTTAACCATAGACTATGACAAGAATTATTTTTTTGGCTAGACTTTAGATTGAATGACATGGCCGTTGTATTCCAAACAATTTTCAAGTTGAAATTATATTGCTAGGAACTAAAATAATTGTTGAGAACGGCAACTTAACAGTCGTGAAACAATTGGATTTTGATATGTCTTATTGAAAATTAGAAGGAATTTATCAAGAAAAATCAGCGGTTTATTAGTCTTTAGGCCTTGAAAGGAAAATCCCCATAAATAACAGGGTCAGACACTGACTCCTAGTACCTAGTAATTGAAAGCGGATTATTCTAAAATAATAAACTCTGAACGTCTATTTAATTGGTGTTTTTCACGTGAACATGGAACACCATCATCACATTCGTTCAATAGAAGTTTCTCTCCAAAACCTTCACCCAATAAACGGTCTCTAGAAATACCCTTGGAAACCATGTAGTCGACAGTAGACTCCGCTCGCTTTTGAGATAGCCACAGGTTATAGGCATCATTACCCCTACTATCGGTATGTGCATTGACCTTTATTTTTAAACTGGGGTATTTTTCCATTGCTACAATTACCTTTTGAATCTCAATCTCCGCATCTGATCTAACATCATATTTGTTCAAATCAAAATATATAGTACTTAACTGAAGTAATTTTGCCAAATCATCACCAAATCCACCAGTAATTAAATCGCGTTCCAAATAGAAATCAACAATTCGAGGTTTTCCATAAGAGGCCGGCAAAAACTCCTCAGCGGTAATATAGCCTTCCATGGAGGCACGAACGAAGTTTCCTTGGGAGCAGTCCAAGGTCAATACATATTCTCCTTTCGAGTTTGTGATTGTAGACGCTATCTCTTTGTTTTCCTCATCAATTATTTTGACCGTGGCTCCTACCAGTACTTCATTTGATATTCTATCTC
>CAYNUM010000216.1:2831-4923 GCA_964400025.1 uncultured Croceivirga sp. | reverse complement strand
CACAAAGAGAGGGGTCACTATCTTCTGCGGCCCATATAATGGCATTTACCAAAAGGTCTTCCCCCTGTTCGTTAAAGTCAGAGCCACTATCATTGGCATGTGGTACCATGGCTCGCCGACCTGGGGCAGTTCCAGTATCCAGATCTTGTCCCTTATTCCATACAACAAGTGAAGCTTCGCCGTTAGGATGTCTACCTAAAACCGTTCCGGACGATAGAGTAGCGGGTGCCCGACGATTTCCATTGCCTATATTTAAGTCATCCAAGGCTAAACCTGAAGTAATAAAATGGGCATTATTGACAATTTCAACAATTGAAGTTGTGCTGACCGAGCCGTTGGAAGAACCAAAAATATCATCATATAAGAATACCTCGCTGGTTACAACTCCATTGACGGTGGTTGCAAAATTTTGAAGGTTACTAACAACGTTTCCTGAAATTACATCTTCGAAAATGAAAATGGCGTCGTAGTTATTTGCATCTTCGGTTACATTATCATCGATGATTGTTACATTGTGTCCAAGAGCAATTATTTTGTCAATTGTGTTCTGTTCGCCAGTTGAAGTGCTTCCTTGGGTAACCCAGAGAATATTAAACGGACATTCATCTATATCTAAAATTCCGTCGTTGTCGTCGTCTTGATCACATGCGTCGGGTATGCCGTCATTATCAAAATCTAGGTTGTCATCGAATCCTATGCAGATATCTATTTGGTCAGGAACGTTATCACCATCGGTATCAGCGCAAATACCCGCCGTGACCAGATTGTCTTGTGAACTAATGTCATTTTGTCCATTACCGGCAACTGTTGGGATTCCAGTACTAGCAACACCTCCAGTAAGTTGACCATCCGCATTCAAATTTCCAAAGTCGAAACCTCCATCACCCTCAATGGCATCAAAGCACCCATCATCATCGCTATCGTTATCAAAGATATTGACTAGGCCATCGTTATCTTCATCACAAAAAGCAGCAAGTAGTTCATTGATTTGGGTACTTGTTAAGGCTATTGGATAATGAACAATTTCATCCATCAGACCTTCATAAAAATTTCCACTGGCAGCCCCGTAGGCATCTGATCCATTGGTCAATCCAAATCCTTGGGTATCAGAATGAGAAGCTAATTGACCAAACCCTGTGTTTAGTGTGGTAGATGCTAGTCCGTCGAAATAAAGTTCAACATCTCCATTATCATAGGTCAGTGCGATATGATGCCAATTATCATCATCAGGAAATATGAAAATTGATGTATTTAGTTGAACTCCACCTTCTCTAACTGCAGCTTCCAAGACATTTTGGTTAAGTCTTATTGCAATTCCGTTTGTAGCCCCACCTTCATCTAAAAGCGTTTGGATTCCGTTTAAATTATCTGGTTTTACCCAAAAGCTGTAGGTAAAAAAGGAAATGGCCTGGTTCAAAAACGTACCATCGCTATACCTCAAAAAGTCTGATATTCCATTAAATGCCCCAGCGTTGTCACCTCTTTTCGAGTCATTAACAAAACTTAGAGATTCGGTAATGGCATCAAAATTATTGGCAGAGCTATCATCTGAATTTCCTTCTAAAGGCCAATAGGCATCAAAACCTGCGATTGCGGGACCACAAGTTTCCTCAATTGCGTCTCTTAATCCGTCATTATCGTCATCTTCATCACAGCCATCCGGAATACCATCGTTGTCATTGTCAAGTGAATCATCAAATCCATTACAAATATCAAGTTCATCTAATACCCCATCGCCATCAGAATCTAGGCAGTCGGGTAACAAAATATTCTCGAAAGGAATTTCAGTCTTTGTCACTGTGGAGCTTTCATAGCTTACAGTGAGTGATTGAACCCCTGTATTCTCAAAAAATAACACCGTAAGGTCATGAAAGCCAGCGTCAAGTACTATTGATCCACTTTGTTCAACCACACCATGTATACCATCATTATCGACAACCTCAACATTATTGATGAATAGTTTACTACCGTCGCTAGAAGAAGTAAAGAAAGTATAGGTGTCACCTTCTTCAATAAAAATTTCACCTGTAAACCTTACTGCAAAACTATCAGTGTCTCCAGGATCTACGCTGGCTTGTAATGCATTAATATC
>CAYNUM010000216.1:0-2821 GCA_964400025.1 uncultured Croceivirga sp. | reverse complement strand
AAAACTAGTGGCTATTCCTGTGCTTAAGGCACCGGTTGTAGGGATGTTATCAACAGTATTGCCTACTGGCGTACCGTCGTAAAACTCAAAATTTATACTGTTTCGGCATTCATCCAAGTTAAAGGGTTCAAAAGCAAGTTGCTTGTTTTTGACCTCAGAATTAGAAGTGGTATAAGTATTGTTATCTATGGGATCTGAGTGTTCATGCGCAACTGCCCCCAAAAAATTAAGGAAAATTAAAAGGCACCAAAGGTTTTTGATTGGCCGTATTGAGCAAATTGTAGTAGTCATGGTCAATGGTTAAGCTCTAGGTATTTTACAGATATTGCAATCCGAAATTCAAAAATAACATTCGCGTATCTCAAATCCATGCGAATTTGGTCAAGAGGTATAAGTTTTGGGTTCAAGGTATTAAAATCGAATTTAACTTGTTGATTGCTAGGGAAGAATTGTCGGTAAGATGTATTCTTTTGGGGATGAACGAAGTCTTTGATGGCTATTTTTTTTCGAGTCCAATTTCCTTGCCTTTTTCAAGCATAAATTGGTAGGCCGCGTCAAATTCATTTGGAATGACACCTTCTAAAATAGCTTCTTTAATCGCTTCTTTTATTGTGCCAATTTCCTTCGAGGGTTTCAAATCAAAAGCCTTCATGATAGCTTCACCTGTAATCGGAGGTTGAAAGTTTCGAATATGATCACGTTCTTCTACTTCTTGTATTTTCTGACGGACCAGCTTAAAATTATTGAGGTAGCGTTTCTGTTTTTTTGGATTCTTGGTGGTGATATCCGCTTCACAGAGGGTCATTAAATCTTCTACGTGGTCCCCTGCATCAAAGACCAACCTTCTCACTGCAGAATCAGTGACATAATCTTCAGATAGAATTATGGGCCTAGAACTCAGCAAAACCATTTTTTGAACGAATTTCATCTTATCGTTTAAGGGCATTTTGAGACGCTTGAAAAGTCGATATACCATCTTGTTTCCAACAAATTCGTGTCCATGAAATGTCCAGCCGTTTTTTTTATGAAACCTTTTAGTTGGTGCCTTTCCAATATCATGCAAAAGGGCTGCCCATCGCAGCCATAGATTGTCAGTGGTCTTTGCGATATTGTCAACTACTTCGAGCGTATGCCAAAAGTTGTCTTTATGCCGTTGCCCTTCAATCTCGTCAATACCCTGTAATGCCAATAATTCTGGGAGGATTAACGCTAAAAGCCCTGTTTTGTGCATCAAGGCAAAACCGATTGAAGGTTTTTTTGCCATTAATATCTTATGTATCTCATCAATTATGCGTTCTTTGGATACGATATTTATCCGTTCCTTATTTTCTGAAATTGCACGTAGCGAGCCAAGGGCGATTTCAAAGTTTAATTGAGTGGCAAAACGAATGGCACGCATCATCCGTAGTGGATCGTCGGAATAGGTTAAAGCGGGTTCCAATGGGGTACGAATAATACCTTCCTTTAAATCTTTAATGCCATCAAACGGATCGAGAAGTTGCCCGTAGTTATTTTTGTTAAGGCCAATTGCCATGGCATTTATAGTAAAGTCCCTGCGATTTTGATCATCTTCAAGTGTACCATCTTCAACAACGGGCTTTCTGCTATTACGCTGGTAACTTTCTCTTCGTGCTCCCACAAATTCTAGCTCAAGTTCTTTGTATTTTAACATTGCTGTGCCAAAGTTCTTGAAGACGGTCACCTCAGGTTTCCCATTTAATTTTTGTGCCACTTTTTGTGCAAGTGCAATACCGCTGCCTATGGCTACAATGTCTATATCCTTTGGTGCACCTTTTTCCAATAGAAAATCACGTACAAATCCACCGATGACGTAGGCGTCCATGTTCAACTCATCTGCTGAGTCACCTACAATTTTGAAGATATCGTCTGATATGGCCGCTTTACAATGCATTTTTAATTTTACTTGGGCTGGGCAAATTTAATTTGTTATTATCAGTTGCTGCCCTCTCAACTTTGTGGAAAAAATACAGCCTCGTAATTTTTCATCATTTGATTTAGACTAAATTCCCCAGCCATACGCTCCCGTTGTTTTTTCGGATCAAAGGATTTAGCTCCTGAAGACAGGTCTAAAATACCTTGGGCCATGGCAGTAACATCTTCAACTTCTGTAAGAATTCCATACTCGCTATCTCCTAAAAGTTCATCGCTTCCTGGCGCTTTTGTTGCGACAATGGGTTTGCCGAAGCTCATAGCCTCATTAAGTACATTAGCCAAACTCTCGGAACGAGAGGTGAGTAGGAAGATGTCTATGCCTCTCCAAAAGGCTTGCATATTATTATGGAATCCTAAAAAATGAATTCTCGGCATCACATCTTGGTTATCGGCAATCAGTTTGTCAACATCCAAATCAAGTCCACCACTTCCAACGTGAACGATGTGAAAATTTTCAGGAAGCTTTCTAGCGATATCAGGTAATAGGTCAAAACCCTTACGATAATTGAGCCATCCGATACAGCCGATGATAACGGCGTCTTTACTTAGGCCCAGCTCTTTTTTAAAATCCATAGTCTCACCTTTTAAATCGGGCAGCTCCACCCCGGTATAAATTTGAAAGAGATTGTTGTCGTCAAAGTAGTCTGTGGTTGAGGTAAGATGCCTTTTTAGCGCTTGACAATTCACAATCATTTTGGCCTTTAGGGTTCTAAATACTGTATGGTACTTTAGGCCTTTTCTGATTTTTCTGCGATTTCCGAGATACAATACCTTATTTGGAACACCGGCAATTGCTGCTGCTACGGTGACCAACCACCAGTCTTTCTTAAGAGGACAAAAAATCGTATAAGGCTTTACTTTTTTTAAA
>CAYNUM010000215.1:0-4927 GCA_964400025.1 uncultured Croceivirga sp. | reverse complement strand
CGAGATTCAAGGTTTTGCAGGAACAATTGATTCCGGTTCCTTGGGTTGTGATGGAAGTAGTATAGGTCAGACTGGTCTAGGCGTTGTTCCTTATGACTTAGCCGATGATTCTTCGTTCACGTTTGTATTCGAGGATTTCAACCCCGATGGTGGTTGCGGTGGAGTATACGAGGCCGAAATAGTTCTTGACAAACTATAAATTGATTAAAAAACTACTCCTTTTGAAGTTTCAAAAGGAGTAGTTTTAATAAAGTAAGTGTTAATAGCACTAAAACGAACTAATAACAAAGTACAAATGAATTTATTTAAAAAAGTCTTTTTGTCAGTAGCTACATTAGGTCTATTCTTGGCAAGCTGTGAGGACGGTGACAAGGTATTTGACGAAATCACGGCGGCTGAAACAAGAGGCTCAGTTCTTAGAACTGTCGAAGTGACCGAAAATGAAATAGACTATGATGTACCTACAAGTACCTTGACCAGTGGCGGATTTAGTGCAACTGTTGAGGTACAAGACCAAGAAAACGGTGGTTTACTTGCTGGTCTAGAAGTTTACATTGGTTATAACGACAGAACTTCTGACAGAGGAAATTCCACCATTGGTGATGATGAAGTACTTGTAAAAACTTTTTCTCCTGATGAGGGTGTGATAGGTGAGTTTGGCCTTCCAAGATTTACTTATACTGCCTCTGCAGCAGAAATGCAGTCTGCTTTAGGTCTTGGCCCTGCTGAAATTTTTGGAGGAGACGCATTTACCATTCGTTTCGAAATTGTAAGAACTGATGGTGCAAGATATTCGGCTGCCGATAACTCAGGAACCCTTACAGGTTCATTTTTCAGCTCCCCATTTGAATATACTGCCACTTTAGTTTGTGGCCCAAAGCCTACCCAAGCAGGTACCTGGAGGGTTGCAATGCAAGATTCTTATGGAGACGGATGGCAACCAACCACGGCCGATGGAGGTGGACCTGGACTTATCGTTACGTTGTCTGATGGTACTGTATTTGAAATAGGTCTTTGTACCCCCTATGAAGACCCAGGGTACGATTGTACTTCGGGTGACAGTGAAGGTGAGACTACCTTTGAGGTTCCTGCTGGTCAAGATGCGGCAGCTTCATTTGCCTTTCAAGGGGATTTTTGGGGTGAAATGTCTTTACAAATATTTACACCTGCAGGGAATGAAGTTGGATCCGTTACTTCTGGTTCTTCAGCCGGAGAGGTTGCAATTGATTACTGCGCTGACTAAGTCATCATAAATTAAATCACAATTTAAACCACCTCTTTTGAGGTGGTTTTTTTGTTTATTAAATTAGCTCATAAAAAATTGCCTTTTTCCGCAAGAAAAAATAAAAAATTGCCAAAAGCCCCTTTAAATCTTATACAAAGTTCAATACGCGCTTTTGTACTTACAGTATGCATTGTGCTTTTATACAGCTGTAAAAACGAAAGTTCTGTTGATAAGGTGATGGATAAACCCGTAACTACGGAAAAAGTTTTTGAACGTGTATCATCAGAAAAAAGCAATTTGTTGTTTCGAAATGATTTGCAAGAAAATCTCGGTTCTTTAGAAAATCTATTTAACTATGACTATTTCTATAATGGTGCAGGGGTTGGAGTTGCAGACTTGAACAATGACGGCCTTCTTGATATTTTCTTTTGTGGAAATCAAGTTCAAAATAGACTTTACTACAACAAAGGCAATCTTCAATTTGAAGACGTTTCTTTGGAAGCCGGTATCAACAATGGTAAAATCTGGTCGAACGGAGTGACTTTTGTAGATATCAATGGTGATGGATGGCTTGATATCTATGTTTCCCAAGGTGGCCCAAATAAACGCTTACAGCGAAAAAATGTGTTGTACGTTAACCAGAAAGATGGCACTTTCGAAGAACAAGCAGAATTGTTTGGCCTTGCTGATATGGGAATTAGTACCCAATCGGCTTTCTTTGATTACGACAAAGATGGTGACTTAGACTGCCTCGTAATGAATGAGAATGAATATTACGGTGTAGATCCTGTCAATCTTAATCGATTAGTAGAACAAAGCGAAGAAGCAAAGCAATTCAATAGTTCACATCTTTATCGCAATGAAAACGGAAAGTATATAGCGGTAAGCAAAGAAGCTGGGATTGAACGGCCAATCTTCGGATTAGGTTTATCAGTTTCTGATATTAATAATGATGGCTGGCTTGACTTTTACATCGCAAGTGATTATTACATTCCAGACGCCCTATTCATCAATAATCAAGATGGCACCTTTTCTGATAAAATAAAGGACTATACCAAGCAGATTTCATTTTACGGGATGGGAATGGATATCGCTGATATTAACAATGATAATCTACAAGACATCTTTGTTTTGGATATGGCCGCTAATGATCATGTACGTTCAAAAACCCTCATGGCTTCAATGAACACAGGTCGTTTCGATTACCTTGTGAATAAAGCTGGTTTTCATTACCAATACATGTACAATTCGCTGCAGTTAAATCAGTCTAACGATAGATTCACCAATATTTCTCAAGCCACATCTATGGCGAATACCGATTGGAGTTGGTCTGTTCTGCTTTCCGATTACGATCATGACACCGATAAAGACGTATACATCACAAATGGCTATCGAAGATATGCTTTAGACAATGACCTCCAACAAAAAGTACTAGATGCTAAAATAAAATATAAAGGTCGAGTACCCCTTGAAGTCAAAAAACAGCTATACGAATCAATGCCTTCTGAGAAACTGCCTAATATCTTATATCAAAACGATGGTAATCTAGAGTTTAAAGAACTTTCAAAGAAGTGGGGATTAGATGATTATTCATTTAGCAATGGGGCAGCGCAGGGAGATTTGGACAACGATGGAGATTTAGATTTGGTGGTAAACAATATCGATGACACTTGTTTTCTCTATCGGAATCTGACCATGGAAACCAACGGTGGAAATTATTTAAAAGTTAAAGCCAATGGAAATCTTTCAGAATCATATCCAAAAATTACGATCAAATATGATGGTCGACAACAGATAGTAGAAACAAGAAGGGTTAGGGGTTATCGATCATCTCACGAAAACATTGCCCACTTTGGTCTATCTGACAAAACAACAATAGATACCTTATCGATTTTATGGCCCAGTGGGAAAATTCAAGAAAAATTTAATGTAGCCGCAAATACGACTGTTGAATTCTTTGAAAAAGACGCTAAAAATAGAGGTATCATGACCAACACTAAAGACGCACCTATTTTCACTGAAATAGAACCTGACAACATAGCCCTCTCATTCAAGCACCAGGAGAATAATTATGATGATTTTGAAAAAGAAATTTTACTCCCCTATAAACAATCCACATTGGGCCCTTACATGTCAAAACAAGATGTAAATGGAGATGGATTAGAGGATTTATATATCGGCGGAGCTTCCGGCCAGCCTGGGGCTTTGTATTTACAACAGCAAAATGGAAAGTTTCGAAAAAAGTCAATCAATGCATTTGAAAACGATAGGAGCCATGAGGATATGGAATCTGTCTTTTTTGATTTTGACAATGATGGAGACAAAGATCTTTTTGTAGTAAGTGGTGGAAATGAATTCGCCAACTACTCTTCCTTGTATTCCGACAGATTATATCTCAATGACGGTCAGGCAAACTTCTCAAAAGTTACTATGAATTCGCTAACTTCAAACCCTAAAAGTGGCAAGTCTGTTGAAATCATTGACTTTGATAAAGATGGTGATTTAGATTTGTTGGTAGGCAATAGGATAGTTCCTCAAAATTATCCTGTTCATACTTCATCAACCTTATGGGAAAATACTGAGGGTGAACTTAGGGATGTTACCAATAAACTTGCTCCCCAACTTAAAAATTTTGGAATTGTCAATGACCTCTTGACTACTGATTTCGATGGTGATGGCTGGAAAGATTTTATAGCCGTAGGAGAATGGAGTTCAATTGGATTTTTCAAAAATGAAAATGGTATTTTCTCAAAATTGGAGGACGCGGAACATACCTTCGAAGAGAAAGGATGGTGGTTTTCAGTAACGGAAACTGATGTCAATAATGATGGGCTGCCCGATTACGTTCTAGGCAATGTTGGTACCAACATCAAATTCAAGGCTAGCAAGAAGAAGCCATTCAAGGTATATTCAAACGACTTTGATGATAATGGTACTCCAGATATTGTTTTAAGTAAAAAATATAACGGTGAATACGTTCCGGTAAGGGGAAGAGAGTGTTCATCGCAGCAAATGCCCTTTATCCAAGAAAAATTCGAAACCTATTCCGAATTTGCAAATGCAAAATTAGTTGACATTTATGGTGAAAAGCTAAATAATTCCTATGAAGCCGAGGCCACTGAGTTCCGCAGTCTCCTAATGATCAATAAAGGGGATGGTAAATTCTCAAAAAACTATCTGCCCAATGAAGCCCAACTATTTCCAATTCTAAATATTATTTCAAAGGACTTGAATAATGATAATTTAGATGATTTAATTCTGGCTGGTAATATTTATAATACCGAAGTAGAGACTCCTCGATTGGACGGCATTTCGGGAATGCTTTTATTCTCAAATGGCCAAGATGGTTATCAAGCCTTACCCTATTCAAAATCAGGATTACTGCTAGAAGGAAATATTAAAGATTTGTTATCGCTTCGAGTTAATGAACGTGAAATACTCTTGGCGACCCAAAACGACGGAAACCTTCAAGTGTTTGGTCAAAATCAATAATTACCAACAATGACTATCATGTAACGTTTACAAAAAGTATTGCTATGACATTATCAAAGAATTACATCTTGCACTTACTCACCGTGCTGCTATTTTTTTCGATTATCTCATGTAACAATGATGATAATTCTGTTCAGCCCATCGGTAATCCTGAACCAAACGACGATATGGTTTCAACAGATGATGACGATGATGATGATTCAGAACCCA
>CAYNUM010000214.1:0-4973 GCA_964400025.1 uncultured Croceivirga sp. | reverse complement strand
CGGGGGCCACAAATTTGGTAACAGGTTTGGCTGATGCTCAGATTGATTCAACGCCCATGGTATGTATCACCGGTCAAGTGCCTCGGCATTTACTGGGTTCAGATGCCTTTCAAGAAACAGATATCGTTGGTATTTCAACCCCGGTGACCAAATGGAACTATCAAATTACCAAAGCCTCTGAAATTCCAGAAATTTTTGCAAAAGCCTTTTACATTGCGAAATCAGGTCGACCAGGCCCTGTGTTGATAGACATCACAAAAAATGCCCAATTTGATGAATTGGACTTTATTTACGAAAAATGTACTGGGGTTCGAAGCTATAAGCCTGTGCCGAAAGCCGATGTTGCTGATTTGACCGCGGCTGCAGATTTAATAAATTCTGCTAAGCGACCATATATTATTTGGGGACAAGGCATCATTTTAGGTGAAGCTGAAGAAGAATTGAAAGCATTTGTCGAAAAGACAGGTATACCTGCCGCATGGACCATTATGGGGGAGTCCGCCTTATCTACTGACCATCCTTTAAATGTGGGAATGGTGGGAATGCACGGTAATTACGGTCCAAATGTTTTAACGAATGAATGTGATGTGTTGTTGGCCATTGGTATGCGCTTTGATGACAGGGTAACCGGCCGTTTGGATGAATACGCGAAACAGGCTAAAGTCATTCATTTTGAAATTGACCCTGCAGAAATTGGCAAAAACGTAAAACCAGACATCGCATTGCTGGGTGATTGTAAGGAGTCTTTGTCACTCTTACTCCCCATGGTGAATGATAACAGTCATCCTGAATGGAAAGCAGAATTCGACAAAAAGTATGAGGAGGAGTTTGCTGCGGTAATTAAAAATGATTTACATCCGACAAAGCCTGGCCTCACCATGGGCGAGGTCATTGAGGAAATTAATATAGCCGCAAACAATGAGGCCGTGATGGTTACCGATGTTGGGCAGCACCAAATGATTGCATGTCGCTATGCGAAATTCAACAAGTCGAAAAGTAATATTACTTCGGGTGGCCTGGGAACGATGGGCTTCGCACTTCCAGCCGCAATAGGGGCGAAACAAGGTGCACCAGAGCGGGAAGTAGTAGCTATAATTGGTGATGGTGGTTATCAAATGACCATTCAAGAGCTCGGGGTGATTTTTCAACATCAACTGGCCGTTAAGATTGTGGTCTTGAACAATGACCATTTGGGTATGGTTCGACAATGGCAAGAGCTTTTCTTCGAGCGTCGCTATGCCAGTACGGTCATGACCAACCCTGATTTTGTGAAGATTGCGGAAGGCTATCATATTAAATCCAATCGCGTTTCGAAAAGGGAAGACTTGAAGCAAGCGATTCAAGAAATGATTGATTTTGAAGGCCCTTATTTCTTGGAAGTGGTGGTTGAAAAAGAAGATAATGTATTCCCTATGATTCCTTCAGGAGCTTCAGTTTCTGAAATACGGTTAAAATAAATGGTCCAAACACAAGCTTTTAACGCTCCAAAAACATATACCAAACTCTCTAGGAAATCTGAGGAGCTTGGCTTTAGCATGCCTTCTGATATTCACATTGGTTCATTGTTAAAGACTTTGGTGGCTTCAAAGCCGAAAGGCAATTTTTTGGAGTTGGGCACGGGCATGGGACTGTCATTGTCATGGATGGTTGATGGATTGGACAATAATTCTAGAGTGACCAGTTTGGACAATGACCCTGAGTTGGTCAAAATAGTCAATGAATATTTTGAGAAGGATAGCCGGGTAGCAATAAATTGCGAAGATGGAGGGAATTGGTTGCAAAACTATAAAGGCGAGCCTTTTGATTTGGTTTTCGCAGATGCTTGGCCAGGAAAATACAGTCATCTGAACGAAGTATTTAAATTGATTAAAAAGGGTGGTTTCTATGTCATTGACGACATGAACCCGCAACCCAATTGGCCTAATGGGCATGAAGCAAAAGCTGAGGCCTTATTGAAAGATTTAGAGCAACGCCAGGATTTGATTTTGACCAAAATGAATTGGTCAACTGGTATAGTGATAGTGATAAAAAAATAACAAATAAAAACGCCCAAGTGCCTTTTTATTTGAAAAGATGGGATTAGGACTTATGGAAAAACAGTGGTTTACGATTTCGGTGTATTCAGAGAACAATGTTGGTCTGTTGAATCGCATTTCAGGAATTTTTCTGAAACGCCATATCAATATTGAAAGTTTGAATGTCTCAAAATCAGAGATAGAGAATGTTTCCAAGTTTACTATTGTGGTCTTTACAACCGAGGATTGGACTCGTAAGATTGCACAACAAATTGAAAAGCAGGTTGAGGTAATAAAAGCCTTTTATCATCGAGATGATGAAACCATTTACCAAGAATCGGCCCTCTTCAAAGTAAAATCAGGATTGCTTTTTGATGAACCCCAAATTCAAAATGCCATTAAGGAAAGTCATGCCAAAATAGTTACAGTAAACCGAGAATATTTTGTACTTGCAAAAACGGGTAGAAGACATGAGATTGATGAAATGCACGACCGCTTAGAACCCTTTGGCATTATGCAATTTGTTCGTTCGGGCAGGATTACGGTGACAAAGTCTACCATGCCTATTTCAGAAATGCTTGAAGAATTTCATTTAAATAATTAATTCAAAAATAAACACACTATAAAATGACAAATTACTTCAATACACTATCATTAAGAGATCAGCTACTGCAACTGGGCAAGTGCCGATTTATGGAAGCACATGAGTTTTCAGATGGTGTAACCGCTTTAAAAGGGAAGAAGATTGTAATCGTAGGTTGCGGTGCTCAAGGGTTGAACCAAGGGTTGAACATGCGGGATTCAGGTTTGGATATATCCTATACATTACGTGAAGCTGCTATCAAAGAACAACGACAATCGTTTAAGAATGCAACTGAAAATAATTTTAATGTAGGCACCTACGAAGAGTTAATTCCTACCGCTGATTTGGTCATCAACCTTACTCCTGATAAACAACATACCAATGTTGTAGGCGCAGTAATGCCATTGATGAAAGAAGGGGCGACATTATCATATTCGCATGGTTTCAACATTGTTGAAGAGGGTATGCAAATTCGTAAGGACTTAACAGTCATTATGGTTGCTCCGAAAAGTCCAGGGTCTGAAGTACGTGAAGAGTACAAAAGAGGTTTTGGAGTACCAACTTTGATTGCCGTGCACCCTGAGAACGACCCTCAAGGTAAGGGCTTGGCTGAGGCCAAAGCATATGCTGCTGCCACAGGTGGGCATAAAGCAGGTGTTTTGGAGTCGTCTTTTGTAGCGGAGGTAAAATCCGACTTAATGGGCGAACAGACCATTCTGTGCGGTTTATTGCAAACAGGATCTATTCTTTGCTTTGATAAAATGGTCGAAAAGGGAATCGACGAGGGATACGCATCAAAGTTGATTCAATATGGTTGGGAGACCATTACAGAAGGTATGAAGTACGGCGGGATAACCAATATGATGGATCGTTTGAGTAACCCTGCCAAAATCAAGGCTTTTGAATTATCAGAAGAATTGAAAGAAATCATGCGCCCTTTGTTTCAGAAACATATGGACGATATCATGACCGGTCATTTCTCTAAGACCATGATGGAAGACTGGGCCAATAATGATAAAAACTTATTGACCTGGCGGGCTGCAACCGGCGAAACGGCCTTCGAAAAAACGCCAGCTAGTGACGTTGAAATTTCAGAACAAGAATTCTATGATAATGGTGTTCTAATGGTTGCTATGGTACGTGCCGGTGTAGAGTTGGCTTTCGAATCAATGACTGAATCAGGTATTATTGAAGAATCGGCCTACTACGAATCACTCCATGAGACACCATTGATTGCAAATACCATTGCTAGAAAAAAATTGTTCGAGATGAACCGGGTGATATCAGATACTGCAGAATACGGTTGTTATCTATTTGACCATGCTTGTAAACCGTTATTGACCGATTTTATGAAAGGCATTGATACTGATGTTATTGGTAAGGCATTTGGCGCGGAAATGGATTCGGGTGTAGATAATGCCAAACTCATTGCGGTGAACAAAGTTCTGCGAGAACATCCTGTTGAGATTGTGGGTTCACGTTTGAGGGAATCCATGACCGCAATGAAACCCATCGTTTAGTCATTACAATCCCTAAATTTTTAGGGATTTTTTTAACCCAAAGAAATAAAAATTATGATTCCAGAACCATATCAAATCACAGACCCTATTCATCAAAGACACTATTTGGTTGATGGAGAGTTAAAGGAATGGAAGGGGGCCACTTCTGAGGTAATATCCACAATTTCTTCCACCGAAGACTATCGACAAACTGTGCTTGGGAGCATCCCCACCAATGCTGAACCAGAAGCCATGGAGGCTCTTGACGCTGCGACCAAAGCTTGGGATCAAGGTAAAGGTGTGTGGCCTACCATGAAGGTGAAAGACCGAATTGAATGTATGGAAGCCTTTGTTAAACAAATGGAAACCAAACGCGAGGAGGTTGTTAAACTTCTGATGTGGGAGATTGGAAAATCAAAACCTGATTCTTACAAGGAATTTGATAGAACGGTCGATTACATTTATGATACTATTGAAGAGTACAAACAATTAGACCGCGATTCGGCCAAATTTCATAAACATGATGGGGTTTATGCACATATTCGCCGAGGACCTCTCGGGGTTGTTCTTTGTTTAGGGCCGTATAATTATCCTCTCAATGAAACTTTCACCCTTTTGATTCCGGCCTTGATTATGGGTAATACTACCATCTTTAAGCCCGCTAAACATGGGGTACTCTTGATTACACCATTGTTGGAGGCGTTTCAAACTAGTTTCCCAAAAGGTGTAGTGAATATTTTGTTTGGTCGAGGCCGTGCCATAGCAGGACCCATTATGCAAACAGGCAAAATAGATGTTCTCGCCTTGATTGGCCATAGTTCTTCGGCCAATGCCTTGGTCAATCAACATCCTAAGAGCAATCGTTTACGTCAGGTA
>CAYNUM010000213.1:0-4990 GCA_964400025.1 uncultured Croceivirga sp. | reverse complement strand
TAAAGAACTAATTCAGAACGATTTGAACACGACCAATTTGACCTCCGAACTTAAGAAAATACTCGAAGGGGCCAAACGTGAACAACAGCTTAAAGAGTATGCCCAGCTCATTCAAAAGTTAGGTGGAAAAGGCGCCAGTGACAACGCTGCTAAAATGATTGTTCAAAATATGTAATTTTACATACCAAGAAGTAACTCGCTCTTGGATGCCGCGTAAATCGATTATTTTACTGATTATAGTTTCTACACTTGGCAGTTGTATTGTCAAAAAGAAAACGACCTACAGCAAGACAAGAACAGTGACGGTTACGTCAGATGAGAGCCCACCCCCTACTACAAGTTCAAAAAAGGAAAGAAAGAAAAAGGTCAACAAAAAGGCTGATAATGTTGTGGCACATGCTATGACTTTTACCGGGACACGATACAAGTTTGGGGGTACTACCAAAAAAGGGATGGACTGTTCAGGCTTGGTCTATATGGCCTTGCTCGAGAATGAGATTCCGTTTCCTCGTGTGTCCTATAATATGGCCAATGAGGGGAAACGAGTCAGGCTAAACGAAGTGGAAAAAGGAGATCTTTTATTCTTCAAGACCACAAAAAGTGGAAAACGAATTAACCATGTTGGACTCGTCGTTGATGTTGAGGGCGATAACATCCGTTTTATTCATGCTACCTCCTCAAGGGGCGTAATCGTTTCTTCTTTACGGGAAGGTTTCTGGAACCACTCCTTTGTTAAGGCTACCCGAATTTTGTAATGCGTTTGTTCAATTTTATTTCGGTTAAATTGACCATATGCCTGATTGCTGGCATTTTATTGGGCTATTATTTACAACCGACCATTAATTGGATAGGCCTTATCTTGATTATCGCCTTCACCATTTTAATCGTATTAAGATTCAAGGTAAAGAAGAATTATCACCATCTATTTGGAGCATGGGCTTTTGGAACTACCCTTCTTTTGGGAGTGTTTATAATCAGTTTTAGCATACCCAAAAACCATCTCAAGCATTTTTCAAAATTTCAAGGAGAACCCAGGGAAATTCATTTAAAGGTTTCTGAAGTTTTAAAGCCGAATCCCTACAGCCATCGATACATAGCCAACGTCAAAAAAGTCTCAAATGAATATGTCACCGGTAGGGTTATCATCTATTGCAACTATGATTCGCTTTCGAGACGATTATCAGTGGACACCGAGATAATGGTATATGGGAAAATTGACTCCCTTAGGTCGGCGTTGAATCCTTATCAATTTGACTATAAATCCTATCTGGAAAAACAGCAGGTACATGGCAGAATTTACCTAAATCAAGGGCAGTGGGTGACTATTGAGAATCCAACTCAAACCATAGTTGGGTTGGCCCAAAATTTCCGTTCAGACCTTATTGGAAAGCTTCAAAAACTAAACTTTGGCGAAGAAGAACTTGGCGTAATTCAAGCACTGCTTTTGGGGCAAAGAAATGATATTTCTGAAGAGGTCTACTCAGACTACAAAAATGCCGGTGCCGTACATATCTTGGCTGTTTCAGGGCTTCACATTGGTATCTTATTACTATTGCTGCAGTTTGTATTACGACCCTTGGAAAGACTACCTAAGGGAAAAACCATAAAGCTCATACTCATAGTGGCACTACTTTGGGTTTATGCATTTATAGCTGGGCTTTCCCCGTCAATTGTTAGGGCCGTTACCATGTTTTCGTTTTTAGCATATGCCCTTTATCTGAACCGACCCACAAATACGTTCAACGTTTTGGCCCTGTCACTGTTCTTTATTCTTTTGGTGCAACCTCTTTTTCTATTTCAAGTAGGGTTTCAAATGAGCTATGCCGCAGTTTTTGCCATTATATGGCTATACCCAAAGCTTCAGGCGTTTTGGCAACCCAAGTTTTGGTTATCAAAAAAAGTATGGCAATTACTTTCGGTAAGTATAGCAGCGCAAATAGGGGTGCTTCCTTTAAGTCTCTACTACTTTCATCAATTTCCAGCGCTCTTTTTTGTATCCAATTTAGTCGTGGTTCCCTTTTTGGGAATTATTCTTGGCTTAGGAATTTTGGTTTTGTTTCTGACTTATTTGGGCATTGCTCCTTCATTTCTAGTTCAAGTCTATAATGCCATCATCAAATGGATGAACACCGTTATCAGATGGGTAGCACAACAGGAATCTTTTCTATTTCAAGACATTCCCTTCGATGGTGTTCAAATGGCCTTGGGATACCTCTTGATTATCGCGATAATTTTTAGCGTAACACAAAAAAGCTTCAAGACCATTGTATTTGCCCTAAGCGTAACAATGTTATTCAGTGGTTATCTGGCCATAACTACCTGGAGGGTATCCAAACAAGAGAGGTTGATACTATTGCACCAGACAAAAAATTCATTGCTCCTATATCAAAAAGGGGATGGATTAAGGGTCATGAGCAAAAATGCAAGGTTTAACCAAACTCCAATTAAAAACTACAGTTTAGGTGAAAGAATAATGACCATTAAATCTGATTCACTCTTGAATGCCTATAATTTTAAAGGAAAAGAGCTTCTGATAATAGACAGCACAAGAGTCTACCCCAAAAAACAAGTTGATTATGTCTTGTTGACCCAATCACCCAAAATTCATTTAGAGCGGCTTCTAGACTCCGTTCAACCTAAGTTACTTCTAATCGATGGTACCAATTACACAAGCTATGTGAATCGATGGAAAACGAATTGCCAAAAAAGAAAGCTCCCTTTTCATTATACTGGTGAGAAGGGAGCGTATGAATTTAAGCTTAATAATTAATGTACATTTCCCATTAATCGTTTTATTAATGGTGAGGCCAAAATTACCAATACACCTGCACCAAGTGCGTATTTGGCTATCAACATAAACCCATCGGTATACACCGTTAACGTATCAAAGCCTCCAACATTCGCATCTGAGCTTTCAATAGCCATTTGCTTACCTATAAAACCAACTATTTGAAAAGCAAATGCCGATGATAAAAACCAAACTCCCATCATAAAAGCAACAATTCTCAATGGTGATAAATCTGTGATTTTTGAAAGACCTACTGGAGACATAAACAGTTCCCCAACCGAAAGCAAGAAATACATAAGCAATAAATAGGCAAAAGGAACCAAACCGTTATCATTCGCACTAGCCCCACTTATAGCCAAGATGTAAAAACTGATACCGGCAAAAACAAGACCAAGACCAAACTTATAAGGTGTTCTCGGATTTAGATTCTTTTTTGACAGCCATGTCCACATCATTGATATTGGAATAGCGAGAATTATAATCCACATGGAATTCAAAGAGTTCGTTTGTGCGGCAGACATTATGCCATCCAGACTTACATTTCTTGAAGCAAATAAAGTGATAACACTACCCGATAGTTCATGGAAACCCCAAAAGATGGTCATAAAAAAGGTAATCAAAACTGCAACAAACAATTTCTTTCGTTCATCTAAAGTCGCCTTGAACATAATGTAGCCCAAATAGACCAACACTAAAATTCCTATAAGTTTGAAGATGACATTTACGATATTCTGGTCCTCAAAAAAACTTCCCTCGCTACCAATGGATTTATAAGTGGATAGCAGATATGCCACCAATGGAGCTGATAAAAAAGCCAAAATAGGAACTAAAACCCCCTGTTTAATCCCAAGAAATGTTTTATTGATACTTCCATTTTCTGGCGGCAATCCCCTTTCTCCAAAAACCCCTTTCTTAATTCCACTCCAAAAGAAAATAAGCCCTGTCAACATTCCAATCCCAGCAAGGCCAAAACCGTAATGCCAACCATATTTAGCTGCTAGCCAGCCACAAAGTAAGGGAGCCACCCAACCACCAATATTAATACCCATATAAAAAATTGTGAACCCAGAATCTTTTTTGGGGTCTCCTTTTTCATAGAGCGTTCCGACGAATGTGGAAATATTAGGTTTAAAAAAGCCATTACCAACAATGATGAAAGAGAGCGCTAGAAAAAAGGCAATATTGTTTTCAATAGCCAAAACAAAATGACCAATGGACATTAAAATTCCACCAAGAAAAATGGAATTGCGCATTCCCAAAATGGAATCAGAAATTCGTCCTCCGACCACGGTTGAAGCATAAACCAATGACCCATAGGAGGCGTAAACCGCGGCAGTGGCATAATCGCGTTCCACTAATTTTTCAAAAATAACGTTGACCATATATAAGGTCAACAAGGCCCGCATACCATAGAAGCTGAATCGTTCCCACAATTCCGCAAAGAATAGATAAAAAAGTCCTTGAGGGTGCCCTAGAATTTGCCTTTCACTGGCTGGTTTCACTACATCTGACATATTTAGTTGGTTTGGTTATAAATTTTCTTTGACAAACTTGGTCATCTTGCTAAAGAGGTGAAGTCGGGTGTTTCCTCCATAGATACCGTGATTTTTGTCTGGGTAAATCGCCCATTCAAAGGGCTTGTTTGCTTGTATCAACGCCTCTATCATACGCATTGAATTCTGAACGTGCACGTTATCATCACCCGACCCATGTACCAAGAGGTATTTGCCTTTTAACATTTCAGGATAGTTGAAAGGTGATTCATTATCGTAACCCTCAGGATTTTCTTGGGGCGTACGCATAAATCGTTCAGTGTAAATCGTATCATAAAAGCGCCAGCTGGTTACCGGTGCCACAGCTATTGCCATTTCGAAAACATCATTGCCCTTAAGAATACAATTGGTGCTCATATGACCGCCAAAACTCCAACCCCAAATACCTGTTCTATTTTCATCGATATAAGGTAGGGCACTCAATTCTTTGGCCGCAGCTATTTGGTCTTCGGTCTCATACTTCACTAAGTTCAGATAGGTCACTTTTTTGAAGTCCCGACCTTTAAGGCCTGTTCCACGACCATCGACACAAGCCACAATATATCCTTCTGAAACCAACATCTGGTGCCAGTAATCATTGCTTGCCATCCAACGGTTGGCTACTTGTTGAGAACCAGGGCCACTCTACTGAAACATAAATAATGGGTAT
>CAYNUM010000212.1:0-4992 GCA_964400025.1 uncultured Croceivirga sp. | reverse complement strand
TAGACATGGATACAGGAGAAATTATTACTTTTGATGTGGATGAAGGTTAAGTAAAAATTCCAATGCACCATCGGTCAATATCTCAGGATAGTAATTTTTTACCGTTTCGGAGAACTGTAACTGGGTATTTGCGATCAATGTCTCTTCCATGATATTCTAATTTTTGTACACACAAGAATAAATCAATCTTTTTAAAAAAACAAGCGAACGTTCGCTAAATTACATTTATTCGCTATTTTTATGATATTCGCAAAATATCCTATCTTTGATTACGAATAATGGAAGAAGATTACATCAAATTGGTTTTTGGGCTTAAGCTCAAACAGGTGCGCATCAAGAAAAAGCTTTCCCTTTTTGGGCTTTCAAAACTGACCGGTCTTTCAAAGTCGTACCTCAACGAAATCGAAAAGGGAAAGAAGTACCCCAAGACCGATAAAATTGCCTTGTTGGCTGAAAAACTTGAGGTACCCTATGATAATTTGGTTTCGCTAAAGTTGGACAAGAATCTTGCCCCCGTTGGTGAATTGCTACAATCAAAGATTTTAAAAGAATTGCCGCTTGAGCTTTTTGGTGTTAAAGAGAGTGACCTCATTGATATTGTGGCCAACGCACCAACAAAGGTCAACGCGTTTATCAGTACCATTATTGAAATTGCCAAACAGTACAATTTCGGTAAGGAAAGTTTTTACTTAGCCTCAGTACGCTCATACCAAGAAGCGAACAACAACTTTTTTCCAGATTTGGAAAAGGCGGTCACCGATTTTGCCGAGGCCTATCAAATAGACTTAAGTTCCTCCGTTTCCTCAAAGGAATTGGAAGAAATATTGGTGGAAGAATATGGTTATACCATAAATAACGATGACCTACGGCAACATCAAGAATTGGATAACCTACGTTCCATCTTCGTACCAAAGACCAAAACCCTTTTGTTGGCCGACCATATCGACGAAGCACAGCGCACCTTCATTTATGCCAAAGAAATTGGGTATAACTATTTAAATATTGAAGAGCGGCTCTACACCTTTACATGGATTAAGTTTAAGAGCTTTGACCAAGTACTGAACAACTTTTACGCTTCCTATTTTGCGGGTGCCTTGATTATTTCAAGGGAATCTATAACAAAACACATTGATAAGTTTTTGGGCAAACCGAAGTTTGACAAAACCTTTTTGACAGGAATCAAAAACAACTACAATGCCTCTCCAGAGTCATTATACCAGCGGTTAACGAATATTTTACCCAACGACTACCACCTTGAGAATCTATTTTTTTTACGATTCGGGCACAAGAAGGGTAGCGACCGATTTGACATCACCAAAGAGCTGCACCTGACCCACCAGCACTCACCGCACGGCAATGAAATTGACGAAAAATACTGTCGAAGATGGGTCTCAATTCGCGTGTTACAAGACATCGCAAAATCAGGGGTCGACCACCATATGGATGTTCAGATTTCCCACTACCCAGAAGATGGATTATCATATTTGATAATGGCTTCGGCAACGAAAGACCCCTTTAAAGATGAGGAATATCGCAGTGTTTCTTTGGGACTGTTATTGAATGACCAACTTCGAAAAAATGTGAAATTCATCAACGACCCCAAACTCAAGACCATCAATGTTGGGGTCACCTGTGAACGATGTTCCATTGCTGATTGTGAGGTAAGACAACGCCCCGCTACAATTTTATCTGCCAAAGAAAAAAACCGCAAAACTGCAGAAGTCGTTGCGGAATTGAACCAAAAATATAGCTAGGCTTCGGGGAACAAAGTGACCTTAAATCGGGCTTGCCCATTTTCCAATTGCTGAAAACCTCTATGCAAATCTTGTTGCTTTACCGCATATGGATAAAAAGAGATGGGCTCTATGCAAACCATATTTCGCACTTCAGTCCAGCACATAAAGTGTCCGAACCCTTCTGTTTTTATGGTTATTCTTTTTTCATCTTGAAGCGTAATTTCTGTATGATCAGCTACTTGCAACGCCCTACTGCCAACTGCCAAGACTTCATCTAAGGTGATTTTCTTTTCATTAGTCAATATCACCGGATTTACACTGTGAATTTTAAATGCTGGATGATAGCCGAGCATGAAAGGCATTTCTTTATCGCCAGAGACCAAAAAAGTTATTTCCAACGAATCTTCATAAAGCGTAAACCGCTTTTCAAATTGAAAGGAATAGGGCCAATTGAGATATTCCTTATCAGAATTTTTAGGAAACTTTGAATTCTCTATGGGAGTACCTGACCTATATACTTTTTTGAAAACCGCTTCGGTCGTTGTTGCTGACACTAATTTATAAGGAAATTGCCGTAAATGCCCATGTTGATCCTGTTCGGCATCTCCCTTTGCAGTTTTTACCTGAAACCCAGCTTCATTTACCGGGCCAATGATTGGAAACATTTCGGTATCAGCACTGCTCCATCCCGGACTGCCCTTTTGATGTATATACTGATGACCGTTTACCTCATAGCCGACCAGTTCTCCTTTTTCAATTTTGATATTCGAATTTTTTGATTGAAGTGTAATCATCTCCATTGATTTTTTTGATTTTTTAATTCCATAGGCCACAAACCAAATACCGACCAAAAGATAGGGAATACTCAAAAGCTGACCCATATTAAGTGCCATACCCCTTTCAAAGGCCACCTGATCTTCTTTGAAAAATTCCACTAAAATCCTGACCACAAATACCAAGACCAAGACCAGACCAAAGTAAATCCCGTTTTTGGGCTTCCGCCATTTCGTTTTATACAACCATAACAGCAAGGCAAAAATCAAGAAATAGCAAACGGCCTCATATAGTTGGGCGGGATGCCTCGGTACACTATCCACTAGCTCAAACACAACGCCCCACGGTTTTGAGGTGGGCATGCCAATAATTTCAGAGTTCATGAAATTGGCCAGTCGAATAAACCCACCTGTAAGTCCCAAAACAATAGCCATCAAGTCAAATACATACAATAAGGGATATCCCGTCTTTTTAGCATAAAAATAGAGTGCAATCAGAAAACCCAATCCTCCGCCGTGGCTTGCCAGACCCTGATATCCCACAAATAGCATACTTCTATCCAAATCAAATGCGATAGGAAAAATCATCTCCAATGGATGTGATAAGTAATACGATGGCTCATAAAAAAGGCAATGGCCCAATCGTGCGCCAAGCAATATTCCTACTATGCCATATACGGTAAGCTTATCCAGGTTTTCCAATGGAATAAGCTCTCGTTTGTATATCCAGCGGAGCACGAGAACACTCAAGACCAATCCGCAAGCAAAAAGTAGTCCGTAGTAACGAATGGGAAATCCAAAAATATTGGTCAATTCCGGGTCTGGATTCCAATGAATTTGGGTTAAAATCATAGGACTATGTTCTATTTAGAAACATAGATTTGATTCTATTCATCGAGGTAACCCATTTTCTTCATCCAATCGTCGTTGTACATTTTACCCACATAACGACTACCGTGGTCATGAAACAAAACAACTACCACATCATCTTCGGTAAAATGTTCTTTCAGTTGTAACACCCCTTTTATAGCAGCTCCGGCAGAATTACCCAAAAACATACCCTCTTCTTTCGATAGTCTTTGCGTGTAGACTGCCGCATCTTTATCGGTAACCTTGGTGAAACCGTCAATAATCTCAAAGTTTACATTTTCAGGGAGGATATCTTCACCGATACCTTCCGTGACATAAGGATAGATTTCTTTTTCGTCGAAAATACCCGTTTCATGATACTTCTTGAATACAGACCCGTAGGTATCGACCCCCCAAATTTTAATATTAGGGTTTTGCTCCTTTAAGTACTTTCCGACCCCAGAAATTGTACCGCCAGTGCCAACACCGACTACAAAATGGGTCACTTTTCCATCGGTCTGTTGCCAAATCTCTGGGCCTGTACTTAGGTAATGACCTTTTGCATTTGAAGGATTATCATATTGGTTCACATACCAAGCGTTGTTAGTTTCCTCTCCAAGACGCTTAGCTGTAGAATAGTAGCTTCTAGGGTCATCTGGTGCGACATCTGTAGGGCAAACATGTACCTCACTACCTACCGCCTTAAGAATATCAACTTTTTCTTTGGATTGCTTGTCGGTAGTAACACAAATCATCTTATACCCCTTCACTATGGCAGCTAAGGCGAGGCCCATTCCAGTATTGCCAGAAGTACCCTCAACAATAGTCCCTCCGGGTTTAAGGCGACCATCGGCTTCAGCATCTTCAACCATTTGCAATGCCATACGGTCTTTTACCGAATTTCCCGGATTAAACGTTTCGTATTTGGCCAATACCAAACAAGGCAGTTCAGCAGTTAATTTGTTGAGTTTTACCAAAGGCGTATTGCCAATGGTACCCAAGATATTTTCAGCATATTCCATTGGCACAAAGGTAAGGTTTTGCCCAACGAATAGGGCCGTTTCATTCCGTTTGGGATTATCAATTATTCAAATTTTATTGCCTTGACTGGAGAGATTTTTGATATCGCATATGACGGCACCAACAGCATCAATAAACAGAGTACCATAACCCCGATATTCAATAAAATAATATCCCCCCATGGAAGGTGCACCGGGATGTAGGTCATGTAGTATTCCTCAGGATTGGGGAACTTCAAAAACCTAAAACGTTGTTGTAGAAAGAGAAGCCCCACACCAATTAGGTTACCCCAAAACAAACCAAGACCGATAAGATATGCCGCATTAATCAGAAAGACTTTTCGAATAGTCCAGTTTTGTGAACCTAAGGCCTTTAGCACCCCGATCATCTGAGTACGTTCCAATATCAACACCAAGAGTGCGGTAATCATATTTATACCACCCACAATGATCATAATGCCAATAATCAATGCCGTATTAAAATCAAAAAGACCCAACCATTCGAAAATCTTGAAGAATTTATTCCCCAAGTTTTGGGTGTCCAAACTTGATATAGTCTTACCATAAATCTCATTGGTCTTCTGCTCGAGTTCGTCGAAATTCTCGATGAAGACT
>CAYNUM010000211.1:0-5015 GCA_964400025.1 uncultured Croceivirga sp. | reverse complement strand
AAGGCTACAAAAAGACAAGGAAAAAGAATATTTGGTTGAAATAAGGCAAAATCTCGAAAAGGACTCCACAAATATTGCTCGGGTCATTCAATTCTACAAACGAAAGGCACAATTGGTAGATGAAACTTTTGGGCTTTTTGAACTGGCGGAAAAGGGCGAAGCCTATTACCACCTCCTATTCCCCAAAATGGACACACTAACCTCCTTCGAGGTATTTATTCCGGTTCGAACCGCTTTTGACAATATGGTGTCTGCTGAATCGATTGATTTAATCAAAAATAAAGCCCTACGCACATTGCTTTCTGAATATTACAGCCAATTATCGTTTCAATCGGGCACCGAGGAAAGGTCTAAAGAGGCAACACGATTGTTTACCGATGAAATTGCTCCTAAAATGATGAGTAAAGAAATGATTCAGATGTACTTGAATAAAAATACAGGCTTCCCCCCCCTCTCTGAGGTGACCATTCATCGAGATAAACAGATTGCCTCTCGACTTTTTACCTTGTATATGAACGCTACGATTCTTGCCCAAGAGCTTGAATTGACACAATCAAAAATAAACGGGATTTTGACCTTTATTGAACCAATTCAAACAGAGTAGTTCGCCAAACATTTTTGAAATGATTAAGTTTTTTAGACGAATACGACAGTCCCTACTCGCTGAAAATCGATTCAGCAAATACCTCCTCTACGCTTTTGGTGAAATCATTTTGGTGGTCATTGGTATTTTGATTGCACTTTGGATTAGTAATTTAAATCAAGAACATCAGCAATCTAAAGAACGGTCTATTTTAATTGACAATCTAAAACAAGAACTCAACGAAAATTTAAATCAATTTAAGGAAAGAACAGAGTATTTAAATGAGATGAATAAAAACCTAATTGAAGTCATGAATTTTTCAGCCACTTCAGAAACAAAAAAATCGTTAGATAGCTTAAGAAATTATATTTCAAACATACTTACTGTTACAGTAGTGCAACTAAATAACTCAAGATTGAGTAGTGCAAAATCTTCAGGTAAATTTAGTTTACTTTCACAAGAGATTACAACTGCACTTTCCGATTACGAGACCACTACAACAAATTATCTTAAATTCTTAGATAAAACTACTTTCGAATTTAAAGAAGACTGGTCTAACTCAATAATAACGTTTAATTCTTTATCTGACTTCCATAATCGTTTTTCTGCAGATACACCTTTGATAAATCATCCAGAATTAGCTTTAGATGAAGAGACATTTACTGCTTATATAAAAGATCCTAAAACCTATAAGTTACTTCATAGGTACTACACAAAATATATGGTAGAAACAGGATGGCTTAGAGGTTTACAAAATAGCATTGAATCTACAATAAAAACAATAGACGCCGAGAACAATGATTAAATTCTTCCGGCATATCCGCCAAAGACTACTTTCTGAAAACCGCTTCAGCAAATACATGCTTTACGCCATTGGTGAAATCTTTTTGGTGGTCATAGGTATTTTGATTGCCCTTCAAATCAACAACTGGAATGAGGCTCGAAAAAACAGTAATAATGAACAGCTATACTTAATCAATATACGTGATGAGGTAGCCGCTGACTCAATAGCACTTCATAGAACATGGTTCAGGAACTACCCTAAAAAAGTCAACAATTTGCACAAGGCAAAACTTTACATAACAGGCAATTATACACCAAATGATACCTTAGCGTTTGTTGATGCGGTCGGATTTGGAGGCGTGGGCAGCAGGACCACCTTCACCGGAAGCTCAAGAACCTACCAAGAGTTGGTCAGTACTGGTAATTTGAGCATGATAAGCGACGAAAAGCTACGGCAACAAATTGTGGAATATTATGATGGCAAAGCATTTATAAACAACTATGCCGATAACATTAGGACCCCTTATGCCGATTATGTGAATTCGTTCAAATATTTTAATTCTAAATTCCCTGACAGCATCAATCAAGCGGAAATACCAAGAATGCTCAAAAAAATCAAAACCGATGAATTTTTCGGGCTCATCAACCAAGAACTGACCTACGCCTATTCCATACATCGCGCTTTGGAACGTAACAAAAAAGAAGCACACCAACTTTATGATAGCATCCAAACATTTCTAAGCAAGTGATATGATTGAATTCCTTAGACATCTTCATAACCAAAATCGCATGGGTCGAAACTTTACATACCGCTCTAACAGTCTATTGCTTGTCATCTCATTTATCAGCATCTTCATTTTATGTGCGAATACGCCCTTTAAAAGGGTTGAACCAGATCAAGACGGGGTTGGCGGTAAAGTAACATTAAAAGATAGCCTTACAGCCAATCAAAAATGGATGGAGGCAATCAATGAAAAAGACCTCATCGCCCTGGAAAAATTGTACGTTAAGGACGTCTATGGCCTTTCTTTGAACGGTATCGATTTTTCCGACCGTGATTCGTTGCTTCGCATCGTCAAAAAGAATGATTTTGTGGTGAAGGAAGTGCAAACCATTCAGCGCGTTAAAGCTAATCAAACCTATGACTACGAAATCGGCAGCTTTAAAAATGCAAATGGTGGTTTGATGAAATACGTTTTGATTTGGGATACCTCTCAAGACAGCCATCAACGGGTGCTTGAGTTTATAGATTTTGCAGATACTACTACTGTTGACCTCAAGGAAATTGACCATCAAAGAGCAGCATGGATCACACATTGCAATGCCCATAACGCTGAAAACCTAATCAATACAATGTATACTGAAGATACCATGTATTACAACCATCGACCGATGGTTGTCGGTAGGGAAAACCTCATACCTATCTACAGTTACATGAACAACCCAAATTATCAGCTGACCTTACACCCTATTATTGTAGAACCTGTTTCAAAAAACCTGGTGTATGAAATTGGGCAATGTAAAGGTTCGTACAACGGAAAGTACATTCTAATCTGGAAAAAAACAGACCAGGGATGGCAGGTGCTATTTGATGCCAATATTTAGGATAAACTCAAAATGATAAAATTCTTCCGTAAAATCCGCCAAAGATTGCTTGCTGAGAACCGATTTAGCAAATATTTAGTATACGCTATCGGTGAAATCATTCTGGTCATGATTGGTATTCTTTTAGCATTACAGGTGAATAATTGGAACGAGCGCAGAAAAAACAAGGACCAATTTGCATTGGCCTTAGAACAAATGTTCAATGATATTGATATCGAAATTCAAAACATTGGCAATACCAATGCATTGGTCAATCAGCAAATTGGTTTTATAAATGAATTGTTGACCGCTCCTGATAGTATTCCACTGGACTTACTACCCTATTATGTCTTTTATGCCGATACTAGTACAGATCTTGCAGAAAGAAATACGAAAAGTGCCTTGAACTTTTCATCGATTGAATCCTTAGATCTTAATAATTGGAATCAACTCAAAGTAGCCAAAAAAGTGAGTACCTATATAGAGAACGAACTCTGGGCCGAAAAAGCACTCATGGGTGAGCTTTCTTCTTATTTTAAAAAGCATCATATCCCTACCCCTAATATCATTTTTGGATTTACCATCTTCGATAACTTTAATTACGCAGATATCGATTTTTTTACTGCCGAAGAGAGAAACAAAATCTCTGAATTGGTAAAAACCGAAGAAGTGCGAACCATCCTAAGGAGCATCAAGGCCAATAGGCAACGAATTGCTTTTGACATCAACAACACCCTTCAAGATGC
The DNA here is from genome assembly GCA_964400025.1 of uncultured Croceivirga sp. Classification (GTDB taxonomy): domain Bacteria; phylum Bacteroidota; class Bacteroidia; order Flavobacteriales; family Flavobacteriaceae; genus Croceivirga. The sequence continues at coordinate 1,319 of CAYNUM010000211.1, read as the reverse complement.
CCGGTCAGTAATGAAGGCAATTCAAACATATGATCCAGCTATTCGATTGTTGTATGACGATGTGGGTATCATAGGCACTTCAATCGATGGGTATGATGACGTTGGGGCAAAATCGACCCCTATGAAATTGGTAAATAAGGACAAAAGTATTTGGGAAGTGGAATTGGAACTGAAAAAAGGTACCGTAAAATTTAGGACTAGGGATAGCTGGAATGAAAATTGGGGAGGCGATACCTTCCCCAAGGGCAAGGCGATTTATTTTTGGGAGAACATTCCTGTTGAAGAGGCAGGCAGGTATCGGGTCATACTTAATTTATCGGAGAAGACCTATGAATTCAATAAACTATAGCCCATGATCAAGTTCTTTCGCCGTTTCCGTCAAAAACTGCTCTCCGAAAACAAGTTTTCGAAATACCTGCTATATGCCATTGGTGAAATCATTTTGGTGGTCATTGGTATTTTAATCGCCCTACAAATCAACAATTGGAACAACAATAGGCTAGATCAAAAACAAGCCTGTGTGTATTTATCCAATCTCATAATTGACTTACAAGAACAGTTGAATATAGTGGAAAGTCAATTTAGTTTTGAGTATGAAGCGGTCTTAAATGGCGAGGCCCTTTTAAGTTCATATTCAGAGGTTGGAGGTTTTCAAATTGATGAGGATTTTTCCAAACGGCTCAGTATTCTAAATAATAGAAAGACATTTAAAATTGCCAACTCCACTTTTGATGAACTTTTAGCATCAGGTAATACGAATTTGATTGAAAATTCGACCCTGAAACCCACCATTTTAGATTATTTCAAAGATTTGGAACGAGATAAACTGGTCTTGACTCAGAACAATGAGTATATAGATAATCATTTTGCGCCCATGGCATTGGAGATAAGTACACACTACATGCCCAATTTACAGATAACGGGTTTTAAAGACATTATCGAAAAGGGTTATTTAGAAAAAGGAGAGAGCAAGTATTTAATGAATAAAGAAAAGGCCTTTACCATTATAGAAAGAAAGTTGAAGTCAGATGAATATGAATTGCGATTGCTCAATGAAGTTAATTACAGATATAGAATAGCTGCGGTTCATCTTGGAATTATGGACGAAATAAAAGAGAAGACAGAAATTCTAATCCATTTAATACAAGAAGAACAAAAAAAGTGTCCTTTAAACTAAGTAAAATACAATCTGAAGATGCTAAAATTCTTTCGCCGTATTCGCCAAAAACTGCTTTCTAAAAACAAGTTTTCGAGGTACTTGCTCTATGCCATTGGTGAAATTGTTTTGGTCATGATAGGTATACTTTTAGCGCTGCAGG
>CAYNUM010000210.1:0-5018 GCA_964400025.1 uncultured Croceivirga sp. | reverse complement strand
GTTGTGACCGCCGGCCTCAAAACCCTCGGCTACGACAGCATCTACCCCTGCCTCTTGTGCTTTTAGCGCAAACTTGACACTGCTCACCACATGTACCACAGTAATGCCTTTTTCCTTTAGAAAACTGGTCCATGTTTTGGGATTTCCAGCCGAGGTAAATACAATTTTTACTCCCTCTTCAATAATGATATCCATGATTTCCTGTAAATCAGGATACAACATTGGAACATTGACTCCGAAGGGCTTGTCTGTCGCCTTTTTACATTTTTTTATATGTTCTCGAAGCACCTCAGGGTACATACTACCTGCCCCCAGCACTCCTAGTCCCCCAGCATTGGAAACTGCAGCTGCCAACCGCCAACCGCTTGCCCAGACCATTCCGGCTTGGACGATTGGAAATTTTATGTTGAATAGCTGTGTGATTCTGTTGTTTTCACTCATTGTCTAAATTCATTTATTCAAGTGTAGGTTTGATGCTCGCTGCGCGCTGCACGATGTTTAAAAAGGGGACTGAAATAGTTACACCTTATTTCTAAAAGCAACAATCATGTTTATAAGCCTAAAAACCATTAGTTCGAGTTTTTTCCATTGGAAAAAGTATCGAGAACAAGGTTTTTACAGTGAAAATTCTAATTCTCGATACAATTTTTCAGCATCAAAAGCTGAAAAATCACTCGAATTGACGAATTTAGTACCTAATGCACCAAAGGTGTTTAAAACAAAAATCATGCAATTCCTCAAACTTTTCAGTAGTACGATAATTTCTTTGTTTTAATTTTTACAGACAGCTAATAACCTCGGCAATATTAAGAGCTTCTGAATCAGCGGCCATCCCACACCTGTGCTGAGCGGAGTCAAAGCGTCCAACTTCGAGCACCTTGCTTCCTACTCAGGAAATCACCCCTGACCCCAACAGCTCATCTTCATGATACCAGGCCACAAACTGGCCTTCGGTAATTGCGGATTGTTTTTCTTCAAAATCAACGTATAGTCCACCAGACACCTTGTATAAAGTAGCCCTTTGCAAAGGCTGTCGATAACGAATCCTCGCCATTACCGATAAAGTCTCATCGGTCTGTAATTGCATATCGCTTCGCACCCAATGCAATTCGTCATCTTTTACAAAAAGGGTACGGCGCAACAAACCTGGATGGTCTTTGCCCTGACCGGTATAAATGACGTTGGTCTCCACATCAGTGTCCAACACGAACAGGGGCTCTTTTGTGCCCCCTACATCCAGCCCTTTACGTTGGCCGACAGTGAAATAATGCGCACCCGAATGCTCACCTACAACCTTGCCATCAGCTAAACTATATTCTGGCTTATGGGCATAGTGGAGCAACTCTTTTTCCTTATTTAAAAATTCGGTTGTACCCGTCTCGTAGTGCGCTGCATTTTTGGGCACCTCAATAATTACCCCTTTCTTTGGCTTCAATTTTTGCTGCAAAAAATCAGGCAAACGCACCTTACCTATAAAGCAGAGCCCTTGGGAATCTTTTTTATCTGCAGTGACCAACTGATGTTCGGCTGCAATTTGCCGCACTTCAGGTTTTGTCAACTCCCCAATAGGAAATAATGTTTTTGCCAACTGTTCCTGTGATAGTTGACATAAAAAATACGATTGGTCCTTATTACCATCCTTTCCAGCCAAGAGTTGATAGGTATTGGTGCCATCAGCATTGGTCAGAATCCCTTTTCGGCAGTAATGACCGGTGGCTACATAATCGGCACCCAAATCCAATGCAATTTTTAGAAAGACATCAAACTTGATCTCGCGATTACAGAGCACATCAGGATTTGGCGTTCTGCCCCTCTCGTATTCATTGAACATATAATCAACGATACGCTCTTTGTACTCTTTGCTTAGATCAACGGTCTGAAAGGGTATACCCAATTTCTCTGAAACAATAAGCGCATCATTACTATCTTCCAACCATGGGCACTCGTCAGAAATAGTAACGGAATCATCGTGCCAATTCTTCATAAATAGACCAATGACCTCATAACCCTGCTCCTTTAATAAATAGGCGGCAACGCTAGAATCCACACCTCCTGAAAGGCCAACTACAACTTTCTTTTTCATAGCCATCATTCCAATTGCAAAAATACGAAATACCCTAACCATTAAATGGTATGGGTTGCGGGCGAAGTTAACTGTCGAGAATCCAGAAAATTCCTAACGGAAAAAGTGCAGTGCTGAATCATTCAATTCTGAAATAAATAATGTTTTGTTAAACTTTTCAAAAAAAAGATGAAACAAAAGCAACCTTTATAATTTCGTTTAATCTTTAGGATGTTTTACTAAACAGAATGATTTTCAAAAGAAAATGGAGTATTGTTAATCAAATACGTGAATTTTTACATTTTTTTAATGAAACATCCCACATTGATTCTCATCCTCTTTGTAAAACAAAGAATACTAAAAATTAAACAAAAACAATTGACAATGAAACACTTCCTGAAAATGAAACATTATGTAATGCTATGTGTTTTAGCATTATTTGCTATTGCCTGTGAGGATGAAGATGATGGCAGAGCTGCACTTGAAAATGAGATTGCTTCCGTAAGTATCGTTGAGACCGCTACGGGCAATGAACAACTAAGCGTATTGGTACAAGCATTGGCCAAAGCTGACGAAAATGCGGATTCTGATTTGATTGGTACTTTACGTGGCGATGGGCCTTTCACTGTTTTCGCTCCTACCAATGCCGCCTTTACTGAATTGTTGGGTGGTCTTGATGGCTTTGATAGCCTAGACGATTTTGATACCGACGAAGAACGAGCATTGCTTGCCCAGATACTTCAGTATCATGTTGTTGCCGGTGCTGCCGCTGCTTCAACTGATTTATCTGAAGGACAGTCCATTGCTACCGTTCCGGGCGAAAATGTTAGTGTTTCACTTGAAGGTGGTGTCTTTATTGGAGATGCCACACAAACTGCCGCTGAAGTGGTGATTCCGGATGTGGATGCTTCAAACGGTATTGTTCATGTTATTGACAAAGTATTGTTGCCACAGGCTGTTTTGGATGCGTTGGCCCCTACTCAGGATTTAGTTGAAATTGTTGTTGCTACAGAAACGCTTTCTGCCCTTGAAGCAGCTGTGATAAAAGCTGGTTTGGTAGAAACGCTACAAAGCGATGGCCCGTTCACCGTTTTTGCTCCTACTGATGACGCCTTTATGGGATTACTAATGGCACTTGGAGGTGATTACAATTCTATCGATGATTTCGACACAGATGAAGAAATCGCCTTGCTTAGGGATATCCTTTTATATCACGTAGTGCCAGCCAAGGTATTGGAAGCTGATTTGGCTGCTGGAACCGTAGGTACTGCACTCGCCGACAATTCAATTGAGGTTATTGAAAGTGAAGGCACTTTTGTAATCGGTGATGCCTCCGATACCAATGCCAATATTTTGGATACCGATATCGAAGCGACCAACGGTGTTGCCCATGTTATTGACAAAGTTTTACTCCCACAATCAGCTATCGATTTTGTGGCCTCACTTGAGATGAAGAACATCGTCGAGTTGGCCATTGCGACTGATGACCTCAGTATTTTGGTAGATGCTTTAATCGCTGCGAATGCTGGATTGGTAGAAACTCTAAGTGGCGAAGGTCCTTTCACTGTGTTTGCACCTACCAATGATGCTTTTGTAGCGCTATTGGAAATTTTAGGGGACGATTATAATAGCCTTGACGATTTCGATACCGAGGAAGAGATTGACCTTTTGGTGAAAATTTTGACCTATCATGTAGTCTCTGGTACAGCTGCATTCTCCACAGATTTATCTGACGGGCAAATGGTGACTACTGTGAATGGTGCTGATGTTACCGTTAGTCTTGACGGCGGAGTATTTATTCAAGATGCTTCAGATATGGATGCTCAGGTTATCGTTCCTGATGTGGCTGCCAGTAATGGTGTTGTACATGTCATCAACAAGGTGTTATTACCTCAGGAAGCTCTTGATTTTGTGGCATCCCTTCAAATGAAGAATATTGTCGAGCTAGCTATCGAGACTGACGATTTGAGTCTTTTGGTTGATGCATTAGTGGCCTCCAATGCCGGTTTAGTGGAAACTTTGAGTGGTGATGGTCCTTTTACGGTATTCGCGCCTACCAATGATGCTTTTGTAGCCTTGTTGGGAATTTTAGGAGATGACTACAATAGCTTGGCAGATTTCGATACTCAGGAAGAAATTGACCTTTTGGTGAAAATTTTGACCTACCATGTGGTAGCTGGAGTCGAAGCGTTCTCCACAGACCTTTCTGATGGACAGATGATTACTACTGTTAACGGAGCTGACCTGACCGTAAGTCTAGATGGTGGTGTATTCATTCAAGACGCCTCTGATATGGATGCACAAGTTATTATGCCCGATGTAGACGCTAGCAATGGCGTTGTACATATCATCAATAAAGTTCTATTGCCTCAGGAAGCCCTTGATTTTGTGGCATCCCTTCAAATGAAGAATATCGTTGAGCTCGCTATCGAAACTGACGACCTTAGCCTATTGGTTGATGCCTTGATTGCAGCTGACGCTGGATTGGTAGAAACTTTAAGTGGTGACGGTCCCTTTACAGTATTTGCGCCTACCAATGATGCTTTTGGAGCCTTGTTGGGAATTTTAGGAGATGACTACAATAGCCTCTCTGATTTCGATACTGAGGAAGAAATTGACCTTTTGGTGAAAATTTTGACCTACCATGTAGTGGCAGGAGTTGAAGCCTTCTCCACTGACCTTTCTGATGGTCAAATGATTACTACAGTCAATGGCGCCGATGTTACCGTGAGCCTTGATGGCGGAGTCTTTATTCAAGATGCCTCTGATATGGACGCTCAAGTGATTGTTCCTGATGTAGATGCCAGCAATGGTGTTGTACATATTATTAATAAGGTGTTGTTGCCTCAGGAAGCTATTGATTTTGTGGTATCCCTTCAAATGAAGAATATCGTCGAACTGGCTATCGAAACTGACGACCTTAGCCTATTGGTTGATGCCTTGATTGCAGCTGACG
>CAYNUM010000209.1:0-5024 GCA_964400025.1 uncultured Croceivirga sp. | reverse complement strand
CCTTCATGAGCGACATAAAATCGTACGAAAAAGAACTTGCCTTTCAGGCGGATCGTAGAAAAGCAACTACAGAATTTATCAAAATCATCAGTGACCTTTGGTACGATAAGGCCATTGAAATCGTGCTGTTCAAAAACCAAGTCATCGACAAAAATGTCAGTGAGATTATCAACTTACATGAATATGCCGGTGAGTTTGTGCAAAAGCCGATTTCGATATTTGATTCCGTAGAAATCTTGAGGGCCATCAATGATGTGCCGCTACCCCCGGCAAAAATTGATATTGGAAAGCTTACCTACGAATATCACTCTCAAGATAATGGGCACCACAATGTAAAGTCATTTGTGATTGACAAATTGAAAGATGCCCAAAAAAGCAAAGAAATCAAACCAAAAGATGTTGTTCTTTATGGTTTCGGACGCATTGGGCGTCTTTTGGCCAGAGAATTAATGGCAAAGACGGGTAAGGGAAACCAATTAAGATTAAGGGCTATTGTCACGCGGGGTTCAATCAATAATGAGGTTTTGGAGAAAAGGGCGGCCTTGTTGCGCACCGATTCGGTACATGGTCAATTCAGCGGAACCGTTGAAATTGATGAAGCAAAGAATGCCCTTGTTATTAATGGAACGACCGTCTATTTGATTTCCGCCAATCAACCCGAAGACATTGACTATACTAAATTTGGTATCTATAATGCCTTAGTGATAGATAATACCGGTGCATTTAGAGATGATAAAGCGCTTTCGAGGCATCTAAAATCTAAAGGTTGTGCGAGAGTTCTTCTAACAGCGCCCGGCAAAGAGGTTCCTAACATTGTTCACGGGGTCAATCATAATGAGTATGATTCTGAAACCACAAAGATTTTTTCTGCGGCCTCATGCACTACTAACGCAATTACCCCAATACTAAAGGTAGTCGAGGATAGTCTCGGAATTAAAAGAGGCCATTTAGAGACCATACATGCCTATACCAATGACCAAAATTTGGTGGACAATATGCACAAGAAGTATCGAAGAGGTCGTGCAGCTGCTTTAAATATGGTCATAACCGAAACCGGCGCAGGCAAAGCGGTAGCGAAGGCATTACCGGTTTTGGAAGGAAAACTCACCTCGAACGCCATAAGGGTTCCCGTGCCAAACGGATCTTTGGCCATTTTAAATCTCGAAGTAAAGCACAAGACATCTGCAGACGCCATTAATACCATGGTGAAGAAGTATGCCTTAGAAGGTGACCTGGTTGAACAAATAAAGTTTTCATTGAGTAATGAACTAGTGTCCTCAGATATTGTAGGGGCTTCTGCGCCATCCATTTATGATAGTAAGGCCACAATTGTTTCTCCCGACGGAAAAAACATTGTTCTTTATGTATGGTATGATAATGAATATGGTTACTCTCACCAAGTCATTCGCCTTGCGAAATATATTGCCAAGGTAAGACGATATACTTATTATTAGAATAGACTTTTGGGGATTATGGTGAATAGTGTAATTTCGCTCTTACCCTGAATCCTAAAAATAGAAGAATACTCCTATGAAAAACCTCACCCTATTCTTTGCTGTGCTTTTGTTCAGCATATCGGTTTTGAACGCACAGCAACAACAAGCACAATCTAGTCCGGATGACCCTTCAATTCAAGGGCAGTTTGAAACCTTGATACGAAAATCCACTAATTATAGACAAGGCGGCAAACGGTACGAAGTAGTTCGGTTGTTGGAGTTGAATGCTTTACAGAAAAATGTATTGGATTCCTTGAATATGGCCAATACCTCAATAGCGAGTCTAAAGTCAACAATTGCAGAAAATGAAACTGCTATTAGTTCTTTGAACACAAAGCTGGATGAAACCACCCAAAACCTCGCCACAACTACCGAAGAAAAAGACAGCATGTCGTTTTTTGGAAGCTTGGTTTCTAAGGGAACCTACAAATTGATTGTCTGGTCCATAATCATAGGATTGTTGATTCTTCTAGGCTTATTCATTTACAAGTTCAAGAATAGTAATATGCTAACGCAACAAGCTAAAGTATCACTGGCGGATCTTGAGGAAGAATATGAGCAACATCGTCGAAGGGCATTGGAACGCGAACAGAAAATTAGCCGTGAACTTCATGATGAGCGCAACAAGAACAAGAAAGGCGCCTAGTTCTTACCATGCTAAAAATCATGCAGGCCAAAACCGGTGATGTTGGTCAAATTGCTCCGCTATTCGATCTATATCGCGTGTTCTATGAACAAGAATCTAATATTGAAGCAGCACACGATTTTTTGAATCAAAGATTGACCAATGAGGAATCCATCATCTTAATGGCTACTTGGGAGGGATTATCTGTTGGCTTTACACAATTGTACACCACCTATTCTTCAGTTTCCATGAATACTCTTTTAATCCTCAATGACTTTTTTGTCCTTAAGGAATATAGAGGCAAAGGAATTGGCGAAGCACTCCTGGAAGCAGCAAAGAAAATTTGTGTGACCAAGAATTATAAAGGACTGGCTTTGGAAACTGCGATTGACAACCCTGCGCAAAAACTATACGAAAAACTGGATTGGAAAAAGGATACAGACTATTTGCATTACTTTTGGTCTAATCCTGCGCTGAATTCTTAAAGTCAAAGTAATCGCTCAGTAAATGCGAATCGATATTATCACCGTTTTACCTGAATTGTTGCGAAGTCCGTTTGAGGCTTCCATCCTGAAGCGGGCGATTCAAAAAGACTTGGTAGAAGTTGAATTGCACAATCTACGAGACTACGGTATGGGCAATTACAAACAGGTAGATGATTATCAGTTTGGCGGTGGTGCCGGAATGGTCTTGATGATAGAACCCATAGCTAATTGCATCAACGATTTAAAGTCAAAAAGGGATTACGACGAAGTTATCTATCTAACTCCTGACGGGGAAACCCTAAACCAGGGAATAGCCAATGAACTATCCCTTAAAAAAAACATCATCATGCTATGTGGGCATTATAAAGGAGTAGATCAAAGAGTAAGAGACACCTTTGTTACAAGAGAAATTTCTATAGGTGACTATGTGCTTTCAGGTGGTGAACTTGCTGCTGCCGTCTTATCTGATGCGATTATCCGCCTGTTGCCTGGCGTCTTAAACGATGAGACCTCAGCCTTAACCGACACCTTTCAAGACAATTTATTGGCCCCGCCGGTATATACCCGACCTGCAAATTACAAGGGCATGCAAGTTCCTGAGATTTTGACAAGTGGAAACACCCCTAAAATTGAAGAATGGCGTGAACAAGAGGCCTTAAAAAGAACAGCATCTCTAAGACCTGATCTGTTAAAAAAATAATTTTGAAGTTTTTTAAGGCAAGCTGTTGTTAGTTTTAAAATAAGAACTAATTTTGCAGTCCAATAAAATCAACCTCTGGCGAAAGTCGTGAATGTTGGTTTTTATTAAATCCATAAATAGCTAAAAAATGGAATCTTTAGTAAAATTCGTTGAGGACGAACTAGTAAAGAAAAAAGACTTCCCTGATTTCTCTTCAGGTGACACCATTACCGTTTATTACGAAATCAAAGAAGGTGAAAAGACCCGTACCCAGTTTTTTAAAGGAGTGGTCATTCAAAGAAGAGGAAGTGGGTCAACAGAAACCTTCACGATTAGAAAAATGTCTGGCACAGTAGGTGTGGAACGTATTTTTCCAATCAACCTGCCAGCACTTCAAAAAATTGAAGTCAATAAAAAAGGTAAAGTTAGAAGAGCAAGAATATTCTACTTCAGAGGCCTTACTGGTAAAAAGGCGCGAATCAAAGAGGTTCGGTCCTAAAAAACATACAGTTTTGAAAAACAAAAAAGCATCTCGAAAGAGGTGCTTTTTTTATGAACAATTGTTAATAACCAAAGTTCATAAGGTGTTGATTTTTAATCCATTATTTTTTTTGTTTTAAAGTCGTCTTCCCCTACTTTTATACAAGAATCATAACGGAGAAATCTAGAAGGATTCTTTAAAGTAGACGTTCTTTAAAATGTTGTTCGTTATTTTTAGTTGGTAACACTACTAATCAAAAAATAAAGATTGTTAAAGAGACCTCGGTCAAATTAACAAGTAGATGACGTGTGCGGGTAATGAAGCAATTTTTTATCTTGACGCCATCACTGCAACATACAGTGCAGCAGTTCAAAGAGTCAAATCGGAGTGTTGATGCATTAAACGTTGAGGGTCTTTTCAAAATGAACCGTCTAGGTTGGGAGACAGTAGCAATATTGATTCCCGATTTTTGAAAAGAGCTTGTCAAAAGCCATATCGTTCCAGTAATGAAATGATATGGCTTTTATACTTTTCGAATTTATCAAGAAATCCATTCATTATTTAGCGTTTTGGCATCGATTACAGTTGTCGTAATCCGTATATTTGCACGGCAAAAAAATAACCTTCATGGCGAAAATTCTGTACACGAAAACTGACGAAGCTCCAGCACTGGCAACGCAATCATTCTTACCTATCGTAAAGGCTTTTACAAAAACCGCCAACTTAAATATTGAAACCAAAGACATTTCGTTGGCTGGTAGAATTCTGGCCATTTTTCCTGAGTTCTTATCTGAGGACCAAAAAATTTCTGATGATTTGGCCTTATTGGGTAGTTTGGCAAAAACGCCAGAAGCCAATATTATCAAATTACCAAACATTAGTGCCTCTATTCCTCAACTTACCGAGGCTATTGAAGAATTACAGAAAAAAGGGTATGCCGTTCCTGACTATCCATCTGAGCCCAAAAATGAAGAAGAAAAGAACATTAAGGCCAAATATGACAAAATTAAAGGTAGCGCGGTAAACCCAGTACTGCGTGAGGGCAACTCAGACCGAAGGGCACCAAAGGCCATTAAGAATTACGCCAAGAAGAATCCTCATAAAATGGGTAAATGGTCGAGCAATTCTATGACCCATGTGGCCACGATGTCCTCAGGAGATTTTAGGGCTAACGAAAAATCCACCACCTTATCCAGCGCGAAAAAATTAGATATTGTACTACATCATGATGGAGGTTCAACCATTTTAAAAGAAGGTC
>CAYNUM010000208.1:0-5070 GCA_964400025.1 uncultured Croceivirga sp. | reverse complement strand
ATATTGTGTGAACCAAGCCACAAATATTCCGTTTATGATGGGTATGATGATTGCAAATAGCACTGCAAACCAACCCTTCTTCACAAAATCATTTAGCTTTTTACCACTTGAAATCCCCATATCTAAGAGGAAAACGGCCAAGAATCCCTTGAATATGTCGGTAGTAAACGGCTTGATATCTTGGGCTTGATGCTCGTTGGCCAAATAGCCAATGGCAAGGCTGCCCAAAATCAGGAGAACACTACCATTGGTTAGGGCATGGTGGACCACCTTTTTGAAATCCCCGTTTTTCGGTTTTTCCTTATTGAAAATAGCCATCAGTAAAACACCCACTATGATTGAGGGGGCTTCCATCAAGGCCATAACCGCAACCATATGTCCCCCAAAAGGTATCTGCTCAATTTCCAAGAAAGAAATTGCTGTTACAAAGGTAACTGCACTCACCGAGCCATAAGCTGCAGCAATCGCACCTGAGTTGGCTACCGAAAATTTTCTTCGTAAGATAAAATAACTGTATATCGGCACGGTAATCGCCAATACAATACCGAAAAGCAAAGACCAAATTATTTCCATGTTCAATTCGCTGTGCGATAGCTCAACCCCCCCCTTAAACCCAATGGCAAAAAGTAAGTAAAGGGAAATGAACTTTGACGAGTTTGGGGGTATTTCCAAATCGCTTTTCAGCTGAACTGCTATGATTCCCAGAAAGAAAAAAAGTAGTGCTGGGTTGGTGAGGTTATCAAGTAGTAAATGTAAATCCATGTTGTGTCAGGCAACGTACTCAATGAGTGTTGCGTTTAGTTTTCTTAGTTGTGTATGGAGAATTGTTAAGCCTAGAAATGAACTTTCTCCATTCTTTTTATGGACAGAATCTGGTACTAGAATTTAGTTCCGTTTGATTTGTTTTTGGCCAATAAAATGGAAACCTATAAGCGCAAAAACAATGAAAGACCCCATGGCCAACCAATCGAAGAATAAATAATCGTTCATCACCGATAGCACTAAAAATACGCTGAACAAAAGGCCAATAAGCACATAAGCCAATGAATTTAGTTGATTGGTAGCAGTACTGGTTTTCTTGTACTTGGCAGAACCCAATTTTTGTGTTGTTCGTACTGACATAGCATTTGAATTTTGTGCAAAGATGAACTAAAAAAGAAATAAATTTTTATTTATATTTATTATTTAAAACATTAATAATATTTATGAATTATACTTTGCACCAACTGCGTATTTTTCAAAAAGTTGCGGAATATGAAAGTATTACCAAGGCTTCGGAGGAACTTCATTTGACCCAGCCTGCAGTATCAATTCAGTTGAAAAATTTTCAAGATCAATTTCCCATTGCATTGACCGAAGTCGTTGGAAGGCGGCTTTTTCTAACAGAGTTTGGTAAGGAAATTGCAATTATGGCGGAACGCATACTTGATGAGGTCAATACCATAAATTATAGAACAAAGGAATTTGAGGGCAATCTCGCTGGCCGTTTAAAAATTGCTGTGGTTTCTACCGGGAAATATGTGATGCCTTATTTCTTGTCGGGTTTTATGGATGAAAATCCCGGTGTGGATTTAATAATGGATGTCACCAACAAAGCAGCTGTAATACGAAATTTAGAGCGCAATGAAGTTGATTTTGCCTTGGTTTCGGTATTGCCCAAACATTTCACGGTAGACGCTACGGGGTTGATGGAGAATCGTTTGTATTTGGTCGGTAATTCTGAGAAAAAGAAACCAACGCTCAATGATTTGAAAACTGCTCCTTTGATTTTTAGGGAAAATGGTTCAGCTACCCGAATGGCTATGGAGAACTTTCTGTCAAAGAAAAAGGTTGGGGTGACGAAAAAGATTGAGCTTACCTCGAACGAAGCCGTAAAGCAAGCCGTACTTTCTGGACTTGGTTATTCGATAATGCCCTTAATTGGAATTAAGAATGAGTTAAGCAATGGAGATTTGAAAATCTTTCCATTAAAAGGATTGCCCATTATTACCAATTGGAATTTAATATGGATGCCTTCTAAGCAATTCTCGCCAGTGGCAAAAGCCTTTCTTGAGTATTTGGAGTTGAGAAAAAAGGAAATTACGGAAGCAAAGTTTAGGTGGTTCCAAGACTTTGCAGATGGTGCTATTTAGATTTGACCACCTTTATATCAATATTACTATTGATTTCAATTGAAGCACCACTATTTCGGGCATCCATGATGATTTGGGTGATTCTATTTTTTGCCGCTTTCAATTCTGCAATGCGCTTTTCAGACTGCTCTCGTGAAATACCATTTTTTTCTTCACTGTTCAACAGCTGAAGGTTATGAAACTTTATCTTGTAAGTAACCAAGGACAATAGGACATCGGCTGCTTCAACTGCATTAAAGGTTCCTTCAATTAGTTGAATCTGCTCCAAGTCTTGAGCAGCAGTTTCGGTTTTAAACGAAGAACTGCTCCACCATTTACTTTTCTTAGTGATCATGGGTTGCCAGTAATATCTGGTTAAAAGGGGTTGGTTTAGAGTTTGACGGATTTATCGACCTACAACACCTTGACTATTGAATCTGAGTCTAGTCGTCGTTTTCTTCAAAAGTCAAATCGGCAACAGATGATTTTGAGAGTACCGCTTTCAAAGTAGGTCGAAAGCCATAAAAATCACGACCATCCTCTCTTCGTAAGACCAACAACATTTCCCCAGAAGGTAGTCTATCAATTTGGTCTACCACAACTACGGTCCCAAAATAATTGAAGGTCGGTCCCAATCCGGATGTAGAATTCAATTGATTCGTAAGTAATACGGTTTCTTCATAGGGCAAGGTCACAATATCACCATAATCGGTGTCTCCCCGACTTTCTTCAAAATGTTTAAAACTTTTCTGAAAACTCTCTTGTTGACCGAATGTAGATGCGTGAAAAACCAGTAAAAACAATAGGGTAAATACTTGTTTCATAGGCAATTATTTTTAGTAAATATAAAAATAAGCCAAATATTAAGAAGCAAAACATCCGTTAAAAAAAGTTAAACTATTATGATATAAAAGTATTACTATTATTTTTGTGCACTTAAAGATTAAGACGTATGGAACGGTTGCTACAGTCTGTGAAGATTGCCATTAACGAAAAAGTGTTTCTTAAAGATCCTGATTCATCACAATTGGGTAAGCGCATAATAGAACATAGTATTCTATTGATTGATGAAATTGGCTTTGAGAGCTTTACTTTTAAAAAGCTTGGAGAACGCATAGGTTCAAATGAAAGCTCTATTTACAGGTATTTTGAAAACAAGCACAAGCTATTGGTCTATCTCACTTCTTGGTATTGGGGTTGGCTTGAATATCAATTGGTCTTTGAAACCAACAGCATTGCCAATCCAGTTGAAAAACTGAAGAAGGCCATCTCAATTGTAAGCAAGACAACAGTTGAAGATCACTCATACTCCCATATAAATGAAGTCTTATTGAACAAGATTGTAGTAAACGAGTCCTCCAAATCTTTTTTGACCAAAGAGGTTGACGAAGAAAACAAACAAGGCTACTTTGTTATTTATAAAAGAATGGTCAATCGACTGGAAATTATGATTAAAGCTGTTGACGCAAATTATGCGTATCCATCAAGTTTGGCCAGTACCATTCTGGAAAGTACACTGCATCAACACTTCTTGATGGATCATTTTCCCAGTCTTACCAGTTGTGATGAAAAGAAATCACCAAGCACATTTATAGATGATTTGGTATTTAGAATTCTAAAAGCATAGATAATGGCTAGAAACATTCTTACCGCGTGGCAGCGCTTGGTCAATTTGCTTAAACTTGATAGAAAAGACGTTCTTCAGGTTTTCTATTATGCAATTTTTGCCGGTTTGGTCAGTCTTACACTCCCGCTCGGAATACAAGCAATAATCAATTTGATTCAAGGTGCCCAAGTAAGTACTTCTTGGATAATTCTCGTTGTCTTGGTGACTTTGGGAGTGGGCTTTGTAGGAGCGCTTCAATTAATGCAGCTCAGAATTATTGAGAACATTCAACAGAAGATTTTTACCAGGTCTTCTTTCGAGTTTGCCTACCGGTTTCCCAAGATAAAGATGAGCGAACTTCGAAATTTTTATCCACCTGAATTGGCGAATCGTTTTTTCGACACACTGAACGTCCAGAAGGGAGTATCCAAACTATTGATAGATTTCCCTACTGCACTTCTACAGATAATTTTTGGTCTATTATTGCTTTCGCTCTATCATCCTTTTTTTATAGTATACGGTGTACTCTTGATTGCTCTAATATATGTAGTCTTTAAGTACACGATTACTCGCGGACTTGAGACTAGTTTAAAGGAGTCTAAGCACAAATACAAGGTGGCCCATTGGATTCAGGAAGTGGCGCGAAGCATTGTAAGTTTTAAGCTCTCTGGTAGTACAAACCACGCTATGGAGAAAAATGACGGTTTGGTCGGGGGCTATCTTGAAGCACGCGAAGACCACTTTAAGATATTGGTGCTACAGTTTGTACAGATGGTCGGTTTTAAAATTTTGGTAACCGGAGGTCTTTTGATTATTGGAGGATTACTGGTGCTCAACCAAGAAATGAACATCGGTCAATTCGTAGCCGCCGAAATCATCATACTTCTTGTCATCAGCAGTGTGGAGAAATTAATAGTTGGACTGGAATCCTTTTATGATGTGTTGACCTCCTTAGAAAAGTTGGGGCAGGTTGTCGATAAGGAAATTGAGCCTCAGCAGTCCGTTCCTCCATTGTTCGATAGAGGGGAATTCAATGTGCAATTGGACAATATTACCTATGCCGTACCTGATTCAGGAAGAGTTATTCTTGATGGTATTTCTTTAAGCCTGCAACCAAAAACACGTCTTTTGATTCAAGGTGAGAGCGGTAGTGGAAAAACAACCCTACTCCAGATAATTGCAGCTCTTTTGGAGCCCGACAGTGGTAATATTTATGTCAACGATGAAAGAATAAAGCCAGAGTTTCTTAACTACTATCGGAAAAATGTTGGCCAATCTCTCAAGGCAGAAACCCCATTTGAAGGAACACTTCTTGAAAACATTACCTATGGGGATAAATCCATTGATAAAGAA
>CAYNUM010000207.1:0-5077 GCA_964400025.1 uncultured Croceivirga sp. | reverse complement strand
GCTGATGCCAAGAAGAAGTAAGCATATTAAATACTTCATAGAAAAGCCCCGAACGAAAAGTTCGGGGCTTTTTGTTTGAATCCGGTTTCAGTTGAATTGATTACTTTTGTACCCCATGTAATTTGGTAACACGTACATGAGTCAAAGAATACTGCTTTCAGCCAAAGAAATCGATATCATACTTCATCGTTTGGCTTGTCAATTGCAGGAAAACCATTTAGATTTTAAAGACACGGTTCTAATAGGTATTCAGCCTAGAGGCATTTTTCTGGCCGAACGTTTGGCCCTGATGTTGAAAAATGAATACAAGGTTAAAGATGTTAAGTTAGGCTCCCTAGATATCACATTTTATAGGGACGATTTTAGAAGGGGAGAGAAAACGTTACAGGCCAATACTACCAAGATTGACTTTTTGGTTGAGGACAAGAAAGTGGTGTTTGTTGACGATGTTCTTTATACAGGGCGCAGTATTCGGGCAGCCTTGACCGCAATACAATCTTTTGGCCGTCCGGAAGAAATAGAACTTTTGACCTTGATTGATAGGCGTTTCAGTCGTCATTTGCCGATACAACCCAATTATAGAGGAAGACAAGTGGATGCCATAAATAATGAAAGGGTAAAGGTCATGTGGAAGGAAAATGATGGGGAAGACGCTGTATATATAGTTGAAAAAGTATGAGTGTACTAAGTGTAGATCATTTATTGGGCATAAAATATCTAAACAAAAAGGATATTGACCTCATTTTTGAAACTGCAGACCACTTTAAGGAAGTCATCAATCGATCCATTAAGAAAGTACCCACCTTAAGGGATATTACCATTGCAAATATCTTCTTTGAAAATTCGACCAGAACCAAACTCTCATTTGAACTGGCCGAAAAAAGACTTTCGGCCGACGTTATTAACTTTTCAGCTTCACAGTCGTCCGTTAAAAAAGGCGAAACCCTAATTGATACGGTAAATAACATACTATCGATGAAAGTCGATATGGTGGTAATGCGCCACCCTAATCCTGGAGCTGGTATTTTCCTATCGAAGCATGTTGAAGCGTCAATAGTGAACGCAGGTGACGGGGCCCATGAGCATCCTACCCAGGCACTTTTGGATTCGTACTCCATTCGCGAAAGACTGGGCGATGTTAGTGGTAAGAATGTGGTAATCGTTGGTGATATTCTTCATTCACGAGTAGCGCTTTCAAATATTTTTGCCCTGAAATTACAGGGTGCCAACGTCAAGGTGTGCGGCCCAAAAACACTATTGCCAAAGTATGTGGAATCATTGGGCGTAGGCGTAGAAACCAATCTCAAAAGAGCATTGGAATGGTGCGATGTGGCCAATATGCTTCGGGTGCAGAACGAACGTTTGGATGTCAGCTATTTCCCTACAACCAGAGAGTATACCCAACAATTTGGCTTGAATAAAAAATTGCTTCAAGAATTGGATAAGGAAATTGTCGTTATGCACCCTGGTCCCATAAATAGAGGTGTTGAGATTACCAGTGATGTTGCAGATTCTGGCCAATCGATTATATTAGAACAAGTCGAAAATGGTGTGGCCATTCGCATGGCGGTGATTTATCTTTTGGCCTCCAAAATAAAATAACCAATGATTTTTGATAAAGCGGGCACAACGACAACAGTTTTTCAAGAAAATACTTCGATTTCGGTTTTTGTTAAAAATCTAACTGAGGCCTATCCTAAATTGAAACATGATAATATTATCGTCAATCTTTTTTCTTTTGACACGCTTTCAAGTAATGACCTTTTAGAATTTTTAGAACTTTCCAATACACATAAAAACAATTCAAAGTCATTTATTCTGGTTACGGATAAGGTAGGCTATGATGAGGTTCCCGAAGCAATTAGTTTGGTGCCAACCCTTCAAGAAGCCAATGATATAATTGAAATGGAGGAGATAGAACGTGATTTGGGAATATGAAATTGACCATTCTTGGCTGCTATTCGGCCACTCCAAGATCAATGACAAATCCGACTTCACAGGTACTTGAAATCAAAAACCATATGTTTTTGATTGATTGTGGCGAAGGCACACAGGTACAACTTCGTAAGGCAAAAATCAAGTTTTCAAGAATTAACCATGTCTTTATTTCGCATTTGCATGGGGATCATTTTTTTGGACTTCCTGGGCTTGTTTCAACTTTTCGTTTGTTAGGGCGAGAGAAAGAACTCCATATTTACGGCCCAAAAGGCATTAAGGAGGCTATTACCCTATTGCTAAAACTTGGGGATTCTTGGACCAATTATCCACTTATTTTTCATGAACTGACCTCAAAAGAATCCCAGTTGATTTATGAAGATGATAAAGTTAGCGTTTCTACAATTCCATTGATGCATAGGGTATATACCAATGGTTTTCTGTTTCAGGAAAAAACCAATCCTAGAACATTGGATGTGGAGGCGGTCGAAAAACACAAAATTGACAAGAGTCAGTTCAATAACATCAAGAATGGAAAGGATGTTCGATTGGATGATAATACGCTTATTGAGAATTCCAAACTGACCTTTGATCCGTTGCCACCAAAAAGTTACGCCTTTTGCAGTGATACCAAGTATAGCGAAACTCTAATTCCAATTATTGAAAATAGTGATGTGCTGTATCATGAATCAACATTTTTGGAATCGGAGGAGCACCTTTGTGAAAAAACGAAGCATGCCACAGCCAAACAGGCGGCTACTATTGCCAAAAAAGCCAAGGTCAAAACCTTGATTCTTGGGCACTATTCTACGCGATACAAATCCATAGAACTTTTTAGGGAAGAGGCCAATACCGTTTTTGATAATGTTGAGTTGGCCGAAGACGGTAAGGTTTTTCAATTCTGAATACTTTTTCTTCTCCTCACTTTTGTGGAACTTTGTGTTATGCAGAATGATTTAAGCGATTATCGAAAATCATACGAGAAAAGCGCTCTTTTGGAAGGGGCCATTTCTGAAAATCCTATGGAGCTTTTTCAGAAGTGGTTTTATGAAGTGGAGCAATCCAATGGCATTGACGAACCAAACGCCATGACCGTTTCAACGATTGGTTTGGACGGCTTTCCTAAAAATCGTGTGGTACTACTCAAAAAATTCACTTATGAAGGTTTTATTTTTTACACGAATTATTTAAGTGAGAAAGGCCGGGCAATAGCTGTGAATCCGAAAGTGAGCCTTTCCTTTTTTTGGCATAATCTAGAAAGGCAAATAATCATCAAAGGTAGTGCCGAACGACTGGCTGAAAATCTTTCTGATGGGTATTTTGAATCACGTCCCAGGGGCAGTCAATTGGGGGCAATAGTTTCTGCACAGAGCGAACCCATCGCATCAAGGGAACTTTTAGAAACGAGACTCGATTCGTTGGAGAAAGAAAAGGAGGGGAAGCCCTTGGAACGACCAGAGCATTGGGGCGGGTATTTGGTGCGCCCCATTTCATTGGAATTTTGGCAGGGTAGGCCCAATAGATTGCACGACCGTATTCGCTATGAACTGCAAGAAGATTATAATTGGAAAATAGAACGACTACAACCATAATTAGTGAAGACCGTAATTTTTGTGCGACATGGAAAATCCTCTTGGGATTATCAAGTAAACGATAAGGATAGGCCATTAAAGGAACGTGGAATTAATGATGCCCACTTGGTCGCCACGGAACTAAAAAAGAAGGACATTCAAATTGACGCTTCATTTTCAAGTCCTGCCAATCGTGCTTTACACACAGGAATGATTTTTTTGAGAACTCTCAATTTTAACTTTGATAAGTTTCAAGTGACTAATATGTTGTATGATTTTTCTGGAGAGTCTGCTTTGCGATTTTTGAAGTCCCTCTCTGAAGATTTTTCATCCATTCTGATATTTGGTCATAATTATGCCTTCACATCACTTGTGAATATGATGGGCGATCAGTATCTTGATAATCTGCCCACCTCGGGTATGGCCATTATTCAATTTGATGTTGAAAAATGGCGAAACCTGGATACAGGAAAAACAACTGACATCATTGTCCCAAAAGATTTTAAATAAACTATGGCCAAACCAAAGAATGAGTACGTAAACCGTGAAATAAGTTGGTTGCACTTTAACGATAGAGTGCTTCAAGAAAGTGCCGATAAAAACGTTCCCCTTATTGAACGAATTCGTTTTTTGGGAATTTTCAGTAACAATCTTGATGAGTTCTTTAAGGTGCGCTATGCGACGGTCAAGCGTATCGTTGATGCTGGAAAATCAGGAAAAAGTGTGCTTGGTGGTGAAGTGGCAAAAGTGCTTTTAGAAGAAATTACCAGTGTTGCAATTCAATTGCAGGCCAAAAGCCAGGCCATTTTGAACAAAATAGAACGTGAACTGGCGACCGAAAATATTTTCATTATCGACGAGACCAAGGTCTCGGCCAGCCAAGATGCTTTTATTCGCGATTACTTTGCCAAAGAGGTAAATCCAGAGTTGATTACCATTATTTTAAACAACCTTAACGTCTTTCCTACCTTAAAGGATACCGCGGCGTATTTAGCAGTACGAATGGTTTTGAAATCGGACTCTAAACTGCTGGAGACCGATAGTAGAATTCAGTACGCTTTGATAGAGATACCAAAAAGGTTGGAGCGTTTTGTAGTACTGCCCGAGAAAGATGGCAAAAACTATATTATGTTGGTTGATGATGTGATTCGCTATTGTATGGGACAAATCTTTACCATGTTCGATTATGAAGATATTTCTGCCCATATGATTAAAATTACAAGGGACGCAGAGTTGGACATGGACAATGACCTAAGCAAGAGTTTTATCGAAAAGATTTCATCAAGTGTTGAGCATCGAAAGATCAGTAATCCTGTTCGTTTTGTTTACGACAAGCGTATTAAAATGGATACACTACGATTTTTAAAGGACAAGATGAATATCGAAGAGACCGATAGCGTTATTCCTGGTGGGCGGTATCACAATAGAAGGGACTATATGGGTTTCCCCAGCTTGGGAAGGAACGATTTGCAGTATGAAAAGATAAAGCCATTGCCCGTTAAGGATTTCCATCTTGACGGAAGTATTCTAGAGCAAATTGCGGAAAGGGATTACATGATTTACACGCCCTT
>CAYNUM010000206.1:0-5082 GCA_964400025.1 uncultured Croceivirga sp. | reverse complement strand
TACATCTTCGGTACCCAATATCGATTGCAGTTCCAATGCTATCTGATTGGTCAATCGCTCTTGTACTTGTGGGCGTTTGGCGTAATATTGAACGATTCGATTCAATTTTGAAAGCCCGATTACTTTTCCTGATGAGATATAGGCAACGTGCGCCTTTCCAATGATAGGAACGAAATGATGTTCGCAGTTAGAGTAGAAGGTAATATCCTTCTCAACAAGCATTTGATTATACTGATATTTATTGTCAAATAAGGCTACTTTGGGCTTATTTGCGGGGTCGAGTCCTGAAAAGATTTCGTCGATGTACATTTTTGCCACGCGCATCGGCGTACCTTTTAAGGAGTCGTCCGTTAAGTCCAATCCCATAACATCCATAATTTCACCGAAAAGTGAAGCAATACGTTCCTTCTTTTCGTAGTCGCCCATTTCAAATGCATCGGGCTTCATTGGAGTTTTCACTCCCGTGTAGAGGTGGTCATCCCCAATTTCGTCTAGGGTGTAACCGTTTAATAATCCTTTTGTGTTTACAAATTCTTCGAGTAATAATTCTTGTTCTTTCATTTACTTAATTCCAGTGAAACCCCTAAGGATTCCCAGTTCAATTAATAATTTTTGCTAAAAATAGATTTTTTGTTTAATAATATTTGTTAAAGTTTAAACAAAAAAGTAATATCACACATAAACCATACAAATAGTGAATTTCAAAAGAACAACATATGTTCTTTTCCGTGTTAAAACTTCTTTGTTTTCATTGGAAATAAAGCAAATTTCATTCCAAAGTTTTTTGTCATAATTCCCTATATTTAAAAGAAAACTAACTACTCAGAAAAAAAGGGCTTGGAAAGACTTATACCAGCCCAAACAGCTATTTCAACCACCTATGAAAATTAGACTAAAAATTCCCATAATACTTGCTTTTCTAACCATATGTCAAGCTTTTGCCCAAGACCGACTAACCGGCGAAACGTTCACTACACGTTCAGAAATACTTGCACAAAACGGAATGGCTGCGACAAGCCAACCCCTCGCTACACAAGTGGCCATTGATATTCTAAAAAAGGGTGGTAGTGCTGTAGACGCTGCAATTGCCGCCAACGCAATGCTCGGACTGGTTGAACCGGCAAGTTGTGGTATCGGTGGCGATCTGTTTGTGATACTTTGGTCCGCTGAGGAGAAAAAGCTTTATGGCTTAAACGGCAGTGGTCGGGCACCAAAGAATTTATCAATCGATTATTTTATGGAGCGCGACATGAAGTATGTTCCTTTTTATGGACCTTTACCGGTTTCCGTGCCAGGTTGTGTTGATGGCTGGTTTATGCTCCATGATAAATTTGGAATACTGCCCATGAAAGATCTTCTGCAACCCGCAATTGATTATGGAAGAAACGGTTTTCCGGTATCGGAAGTCATCGCCTATGAAATGGCCTCCAATTATGAGGCCGTAAAGGATCAACCGGGATTCAGTTCAACCTATATGCCATCAGGTAAAACCCCTGTAAAAGGGGAGGTATTTAAAAATCCAGATTTGGCCAATTCCTATGAAATGATTGCCAACCAAGGCCGAGACGTATTCTATAAAGGTTCGATTGCCAAGACCATTGATGCCTACATAAAAAAGCATGATGGCTTTTTGTCCTTTGATGATTTGGCGACCCATACCTCAAATTGGGTCGAACCCGTTTCCATCAATTATCGCGGCTATGATGTTTGGGAATTACCACCTAATGGACAAGGTACCGCAGCCTTGCAGATGCTAAAGATTTTAGAGGGATATGATATTTCAAAAATGGGGTTTGGTAGCTCAGAATACTTACACATACTGACAGAGGCTAAAAAATTGGCCTATGAGGATAGGGCAAAATTCTATGCCGACCCTGAATTCAATACCATTCCCCTTGAAACCCTACTTTCCGATGAATACTCTAATGAACGTAGGAACCTTATCGATTTGGATAAGGCGGCGAGAACTTATCCTGCGGGAGATTTAGAAATCGAGACTGGAAATACGACCTATTTGACGGTTGCCGATAAAGACGGCAACATGGTTTCCTTCATTCAAAGCATTTATTCAGAGTTCGCTTCTGGGATGGTACCTGACGGACTGGGATTCGTATTGCAGAACCGTGGGCAGATGTTCAATGTTCAGGATAAGAACCACGCAAATGCATTGGAGCCTGGCAAACGCCCTTTTCATACCATCATTCCCGCATTTATTACAAAAGATGGTAACCCATGGGTCAGTTTTGGACTTATGGGTGGTGCGGTACAACCCCAAGGGCATGCTCAAATCGTTGTCAATGTAGTCGATTTTGGAATGAACTTACAAGAAGCCGGTGATGCGCCAAGAATACGTCATCGCGGAAGTTCACAACCAACCGGTTCTAAAATGACCAATGGGGGCACCCTGTATCTCGAACATGGTTTTGATTCAGAGACCCTACGGGAGCTTAGAAAGAAGGGCCATCGTATAGGATTCGGAGTTGGTATGTACGGGGGCTATCAAGCCATTGGTATCGATTTGGAAAGCAAGGTCTATTCCGGAGCCTCAGAATCCAGAAAAGACGGACAAGCCGCTGGATATTAACACAGGTATAACCACAGAAAAGCTAACGACACAACAAAAAACACTTTATAATATGACGCTCAATTTACCATCAAAACTACTCTTTTCACTACTCTTCACCCTAAGTGGAACGGTCTTGGCACAAGACTTTGAAGCCATGCAATATCGCACTGTTGGTCCCGCACGCGGCGGACGTGTTACAACTATAACCGGAGTTGCCATGGAACCTGGTACTTTTTATCTCGGAGCCTCGGGTGGGGGTGTTTGGAAATCATTGGATTACGGAACCACGTGGAAAAATGTTTCTGATGGCTTTTTTGACACGCCTTCAATCGGAGCGATACAAGTTGCCGAAAACGACCCAAATATCGTTTATGTCGGCACTGGTTCTGACGGTTTAAGAAGTAATGTCATTAGTGGAAAGGGCATCTATAAATCCATTGATGCTGGAAAAACATGGGAGCATGTTGGACTTAAAAATGTTGGACAGATTGGGGCTGTTGAAATTGACCCGACCAATAGTAATGTGGTTTGGGTAGCCGCAATCGGCAATGCTTTTAAAAGCAATCCAGAACGTGGTGTCTACAAAACCACTGATGGTGGAGCCAATTGGGAAAAGGTACTATCTGTATCCGATCAGGTAGGTTTTGCCGATATCGAATTATTACCCGGCAATCCGAATGTGGTCTATGCTGCAGCTTGGAAGGCCGAACGCAAACCCTGGACTATTATTTCGGGTGGTACGGCCGCCGAGGGAGGCATCTATAAATCGGTCAATGGGGGTAAGGACTGGATAAAATTAAAAGAGGGCCTTCCTAAAGATACCATTGGTAAAATTGACTTGGCCGTATCAAAGGTCAATTCCAGCATTCTATATGCCGTTATCGAAGCCCCTAAAGGGGAGCAAGGCCTATACAAATCCATTGATCAGGGGAAATCGTTCGAGCATGTATCTGACGACGAACGCTTGGTAAATCGGCCTTTTTATTATACCAATGTGGAGTTGGACCCAACCAATCCCGATATTGTGTATTCCAACGCCAATCCATTGATCAAATCAAAAGATGGAGGTAAGACCTGGAAGGTAATGAGCGTGCCACATGGTGACAACCACGATATATGGTTGAACCCGAACAATCCAGATTTGTTGATTCAAGCCAATGATGGTGGCGCCAATGTTAGTTTTAATGGGGGCGAGACCTGGTCTACACAATTCAATCAACCAACCTCTGAACTCTATCAGGTAGAAGTTGACGACCAATATCCCTACTGGTTGTATGCAGGTCAGCAAGATAATTATACCACCATTGCAGTGCCCAGTTTTCCACCTAGCGCGGTTCAGAGTGCAGGTTCGGCATGGGTAATTAATACCGGAGGTTGCGAAACAGGTCCAGCCGTTCCAAAACCCGGCAACCACAATATCGTCTATGCGAATTGTAAAGGGCGATTTGGCGTATTCAATAAGTTGACGGGCGTCGAAAAAAGCTATTATGTTGGGGCCAGTAATATCTACGGCCATAATCCGAAGGATTTGAAGTATCGTTTTCAAAGGGTAGCCCCTGTGCATGTGTCGCCTCATAATCCGGATGTAGTTTACCATGGCTCGCAATTCTTGCATAAAACGGATTCTGATGGATACGAGTGGGAAACCATTTCTCCAGATCTTACTGCTTTTGAAGAAGATAAACAGGTTATTTCGGGTAGTCCGATTACTCGCGACATTACGGGTGAAGAATACTATAGCACCCTATATTCCATTCGTGAGTCGAGTTTACAGGAAGGTTTGATATGGACAGGCTCAAACGATGGTGTGGTCTCTGTGACCAGAGATGGGGGGAAGACCTGGAAAAACGTAACGCCCAAAAAAATACCAAAAGGCGGTCGGGTAGAATCGATTGCCACATCGGCACATAATGTGGGTACGGCTTATATTGCCGTTGACCGACATTTATTGGGCGACCCCAAACCCTATTTGTACAAAACCACAGACTATGGGGCTTCATGGACTCTTTTGACCAACGGCACCAATGGCATACCGAATGATCATACCACAAGGGTTCTTCGCGAAGACCCGGTACGTGCGGGCCTGCTATTTGCGGGTACTGAATACGGCATGTTCGTTTCTTTCAATGATGGGCAAGATTGGATATCCTTTCAACAAAACCTTCCGGTTACTCCAATTACAGATATCAAGGTGTTTCGAGGAGATTTAGTATTGAGTACCATGGGGAGGGGATTTTGGATTTTGGACAATATTACCAGTCTTCGCGATGCTGCAATGAACAATTTTAATGGCAACGCCCATTTGTTTCAACCTGACAATACCATTCGCTATCGTTATCCTAGGGTACGTTCAGGTGGTAGCTTTCCAAAATATCCAAGAACAGCGGTCTATATTGATTATTACCTGCCAGAAAAAACCGAGGGACTTCAATTGGAAATTCTCAATGCCAATAATCAACCTATTGTAAGTATTTACAATGATAGTACCCTTTTGAAGTCATCCGTGGTAGAAGTGG
>CAYNUM010000205.1:0-5096 GCA_964400025.1 uncultured Croceivirga sp. | reverse complement strand
AAGAATCTCTCGTGTCAACCCCATATTCTTGGCTATTTCAACAACAGAACCCGGGGTTGACAGGAAGAATCTCTCGTGTCAACCCCATATTCTTGGCTATTTCAACAACAGAACCCGGGGTTGACAGGAAGAATCTCTCGTGTCAACCCCATATTCTTGGCTATTTCAACAACAGAACCCGGGCCTACTTGATCAATTAATTGAGCGGTAACCGTGTTTACAGAATTTGCCAATGCATTTTTTAATGTTCGTTGTTTCAATGAATACTTTCCATCAGAATTTTTTGGACACCATTTTTCAATATTCCCATGCTTCATCGGTTCAATACAATACTGAGTATCCGGCAGCGAATCACACGGAGAGTATCGCAATTGGTCAATGGCGGCAGCATACACAAAGGGTTTAAAGGTAGAACCCGCCTGTCTTGCCCCTTGTATTACACCATCATATTGAAAATGTTTATAATCAATACCTCCAACCCAAGCTTTTACATGACCTGTTTGGGGCTCCATTGACATCATGGCGGTACGCAAAAAGGTTTTATAGTATTTTATGGAATCCAATGGTGTCATGATAGTGTCCTTTTCATAGGAATCACTATTCCAATCAAAAATCGTCATTTCGGTGTTCTCATTAAAAGATGCCCGAATTTCACTTTCTGAACGACCTTGTCGCCTTAGCGATCGCCAACGTTCTGAAGTCTTCATGGCCCGTTCGAGAATGCCTTCCATTTCTTCATCTTCCAAATCCCTAAACGGAGTTGTCGGGTTACGAACAGGTGTATTCTGGTGAAAAAACTCAGCCTGGAGCCGTTTCATATGTTGCTCTACCGCATCTTCTGCATTTTTCTGCATTCGAGAATCGATAGTAGTGTATACTTTTAAGCCGTCAAGGTAAATATTGTATTTCTCACCATCTGGTTTCGGATTTTCTTTTACCCAGTTGTTCAGCCATCGTTGAACGTACATTCTAAAGTAGGTGGCTAGGCCTTCACGATGGGATTCAGGGTTAAAGTTTAGATTAAGTTCCATTGCCTGGAGTGAATCCTTAACCTCTTCGCTTATGTATCCATATTTCTCCATTTGTCCTAAAACCACATTTCGTCTATTTCTAGTACCTATAGGATTTCGATGGGGTCTTGGATTATACAGAGAGGAATTTTTAAACATTCCTACCAACATGGCTGCTTCTTCAATTTTTAAATCGATAGGCTCCTTTCCAAAATAAATTCTAGCCGCTGAACGGATACCATCAGCATTATTACCAAAATCATAGACATTAAAGTACATCGTAATTATCTCCTCTTTGGTATAGTTCCTCTCCAATCTTGTGGCTATGACCCACTCCTTGAACTTTTGGGTAAGTCTTCCAATCAAATCGGTTCTTCTTTTACCCGTAAACAAAAGCTTCGCCAATTGTTGCGAAATTGTACTGGCCCCGCCTTTTTTCCCTAAAAAAGCAAACGCCCGAATGGTACCTCTTGCATCAATTCCAGCATGATCATAGTATCTAGCGTCCTCGGTTGCCACCAAGGCATCAACCAAATGTTTAGGTAACTGTTCAAAACCCACATCGGTTCTATTATCATCTAAATAAAACTTTCCCAAAGTTTGGGCGTCAGAGGAAAGAATTTCAGTAGCCAAATTTGTTTGAGGGTTTTCCAAACGTTCAAAAGTGGGCATCTCTCCAAAAACGCCCCAAGAAGCCAGCAAAAAAATCAATGCAATACCTGAGATACCTGTTGCAAACAATAACCAGAACCATTTGATAAACTTTAAAAATGGGTTTTTTACGGGGGTCTTTTTAGCCATTTTACTTCACTTTTTCTATTTCAATTCCAACATCAGTAATTCCCGCTAGATCTTCAATGCCATTGGCTTCTCCGTTTTTTCTCATTGCATGGATTACGCTTAAAGTATATACGCCATTTTCTTCAAAAACGACGTTTTCTTTGTACCACAGTTTATTTTCTTTAACGCCACCCATGCCCTTACCAAGCCATTCCCCTGTCGGTAGTGCCATTTCGTATTCCAAAGTATCCACTTTTGTGTTTCCCGATGGGGCCTCCATCTCCAAAATCAGAAAGAGATTGCTGAACTCATAACGTTCATCGTTACGAAGGTTCAAAAAAACGTGATGGTACGACGATGTGTCTATATCGGAAAGCGCAAAAGCAAGGGTGTCTGTTTTCTTCCAAACTCCATCTTTTAAAGAAACATATTCGGAATGTACCAGACTATGATTGCATGCAGAGAGCATAAAAATTGCAATGAATAGCAAGAAAAGCCTATGCATTTTTAACGGATTTATTCTTGTTCCTTTTACGCTGATTTTTATTCTTTCTGCGCTTGTTCTTTTTTCGTTTAGGGCGGTCAAAACGGGTCAAGCTATCTTGCCCCACCACATTCTCAAACGAAAGCTTCTCTTCGGTAATGGTATCTGCTACATACTCTTCAAGGCTTTCGATTTTTTTGCCCGTCTTATTGATTTCCAAAATCTCCTGAACTTGGCCTTTTTCAAGTGCATACCAGTTTGAAGGGTCGTTTTTATAAGAAAACCAGAGTTTCTCTTTGAAAATGTCAACTTTTTGGCAGAAAGCAATTCCCTTATTTGTTTGTAGTTTACTATCTGAAGAAGGAAAGTCTTTAAGTGCCTCTAGATACATATCAAGCTCGTAATTCAAACAACATTTTAACTTTCCGCATTGACCTGCCAATTTTTGTGGATTTAAGGCCAATTGCTGATATCGCGCCGAAGCTGTGCTGACTGATCGAAAATCGGTCAGCCATGTAGAACAACATAGTTCCCGACCGCAAGAACCAATACCTCCTAAACGTTGGGCTTCTTGACGATATCCTATTTGACGCATTTCTATTCGAATGCCAAATGCCTTGGCCATATCTTTTATGAGCTGTCGAAAATCAACACGCTCTTCGGCGGTATAGTAAAATGTGGCTTTTGAACCGTCTCCCTGAAATTCGACATCACTCAGTTTCATCTCAAGTTTGAGTGAAATGGCAATCTCACGAGATCGTTTCTGAATTTCTTCCTCTCGATTGCGACATTTTTGCCAAATGTCGATATCACGTTGGCTAGCCTTGCGATAAATCTTAGGTAAGCCCTTATCTTCAGGATCAACCTTTTTTCGCTTCATCTGAACCTTAACCAATTCTCCTGTGAGCGTCACTATGCCCACATCATGCCCCGATTTGGCCTGAGTAGCCACAACATCACCAATTGAAAGGGAAAGGTTTTCAGTATTACGGAAGAACTCTTTTCTGCTGTTTTTAAATCGCACCTCGACCCCGTCAAAAGGTTTTTGACCATTGGGTAGTGACATATTGGAAAGCCAATCAAAAACGGTAAGCTTATTACAACCATCCGTGCCACAAGTACCATTATTCTTGCAGCCTCGCGGTTGCCCATCCTTGCCGTTAGAGCAACTGCTACATCCCATAAATGTGTAAAATATCTTGAATCAAGGGTTCAAAGTAGACCCCTTGATTGAGGTTCATACTACTTTGAAGTAAAGATAATTAAATTTTGAGGATGCGCTTTTTGTTCAGTTCTTAAACTTCAAGGCTTCAGATCTTCCCTTCTTAAAAATCTTATTGCTCGCATGTTTGCCTTTTCGTAGCTTCTTTTGCACGTCATACGGCAGTGAAACAATGTCTTTACATTCATTCGAACAACAACTGTTCATCTTTTCTGCACATTCATCACACTGTATAAAAAGAAGATGACAGGCTTCGTTGGCACAGTTTACATGGGTGTCACAGGGTTTTCCGCACTGGTGGCATTTCGCAATTATCTCATCTGAAATGCGTTCACTGCGTCGATGATCAAAAACAAAGTTTTTGCCCTTAAACTTATTTTCGAGTCCTTGTTCACGTACTTGTCGGGTGTATTCTATAATGCCCCCTTCCAATTGATATACATTCTTAAAGCCTTTGTGTTTATAGTAGGCACTGGCCTTTTCACATCGAATACCACCCGTACAATACATTACCAATTTCTTATCTTCCTTATGTTCAGAAAGCTGGTCTTCAATGATGTCGAGTGAATCACGAAACGTATCCACATCTGGAGTGATTGCCTTTTCAAAATGACCGATTTCACTCTCGTAGTGATTACGCATATCAACAACAATACTATTGGGGTCTTCGATCAATTGATTAAAGTGCTTGGCATTGACATGAACCCCCTTGTTTGTCACATCAAAGGTTTCATCGTTCAATCCGTCGGCGACAATTTTATCGCGCACCTTGACCTTTAGCTTTAAAAAGGACTTATTGTCTTGTTCAACGGCAATATTTAATCGTATGTTTTGAAAGAAGGTAATACTGTCTAAGTGGGACTTAAAGGTTAGAAAATTTTCGGCAGGAACCGATAACTGTGCATTGACCCCTTCTTTGGCCACATAGATTCGGCCAAGTACATCAAGCTCATTCCAATTAATAAAAAGATGATTCCTAAATAGCTGGGGGTTACCAATTTGTGCATAGGTATAGAAGGAAATAGTGAGTCGGTCTTTGCCGGCTTCCTCTATTAATTGTTCCCTCTCCTTTGCACTTAACGTATTGTACAGTTGCATGCTATACCAATATTTAAGTTAAAAGGTGATTGTAAAAATTCAGCGACAAAGATAGCCAAATAAAAAGGCACCCTATTTCAGGGTGCCTTATGACCAATATCCTTTCTTTTTCATATAGCTTACAATAGGTTTTGAGGGTACCTCTTGAAGTATTATTTGAATCAGTCAATTATAAGAGGCCTTGTTTGTAAAAAGGTTGCGTTCTTATTTTTTAATGCACAATAAATGGTATTTTCGTCTTCTAATATTTGAGAACATGAGCAACGAAAAAGAAGCCAAACTAAAAGCCCTCAAACTCACCTTAGATAAATTGGATAAAACCTATGGCAAGGGTGCTGTAATGAAGATGGGGGACCATGTCATTGAAGACGTAGAAGTTATTTCTTCAGGATCATTGGGATTGGATTTGGCACTTGGTGTTGGGGGTTACCCAAGAGGACGGGTGGTTGAAATTTACGGCCCAGAATCTTCGGGTAAAACAACCTTAACCCTACATGCAATT
>CAYNUM010000204.1:0-5106 GCA_964400025.1 uncultured Croceivirga sp. | reverse complement strand
AGACTTCGAAATGACCCACCTCATCTGCAGCCCATTTGTTCATTCGCTGTATATGCCGTAAATCGACCAAAACATAACTGGCATCCAACTCTTCAAAACCACTCTCATAAATACCCGTTACAATAAAACGCCTATTATTTGGATTTTGGGAGAGGTCACCATTCTTTAAAAAAATGGAGAGGTACGAATCACCGACCTTTAGGTTCAGTTTGCCCGCAAGCGTTCTGGAAATAACGGTTTCTTCATTCAATTTCCCTGAAAATTTGGGCAACTCTCCATCCACTAAAAATTCTTCAAAACCAGCCCAGTTAAAGTCGGCCCCTACCCCTTTTGCCAAAATACCTTCAAACGTTTCTGCAGTTCTAATAATCCCAGCCTTAACGGCCACAGCCTGTACATGTTGTACCCCATCAACATCGTTGAATTCAGGATAGAAATTTTGGTTCAGTGAAACAGGGGTGACCGAAACTTCAGAGCGGTTATTATCGTAGTTATAGATTTGTATATGACCATTGAAAGCGGCTATTTTTTCTCTAATCTTAAGCTGTAACCCTAAACTAGTAGCTATAGCGATTAGCATCATTAGCAAGCCAATGGCAATAGCAGCAATCGCTATTTTAAGTATTGGTGCAGAAATACTATTTTTAGTTTCCTTACCAGTTATTAATCGCTTGGCAATAAAAAAAGCTAAATTCAACGAATGCGGATTTTCTCAATTTTCAAAGTTACTGTTTTAAGCCTTTGTTTTTGTTTGACAGCCTGTGGACAAAAGATGAAGAAAATCAAAACAAACCAAAATCAAGAAACTAGTAGGGCCACGCAGAAAAAGGAAATTGTGGTTGCTGCGAATAGAACAAGTGAATATTTGCCGCTACTTCAGGGAAAAATGGTTGGTATTGTCGCCAATCAAACCACGGTAATATTCAAGAATTCAGATTATGATTCTGAAAAACCCGTCTATACCCATTTAGTGGATTCGTTACTTGCATTGAATGTCAATATCAAAAAGGTTTTCGCTCCGGAGCATGGCTTTCGAGGTCGTGCCGACGCTGGCGAGCATGTTGAGGATGCAATCGATACCAAAACAGGGCTACCGCTGATTTCATTACATGGTAAGAACCGAAAACCCTCGAAAGACCATTTAACGGACTTAGACATTGTGGTCTTTGACATTCAAGATGTAGGGGTACGTTTTTACACCTATATCGCGACGCTGCAATTGGTCATGGAGGCCTGCGCAGAGGCGAATGTACCGGTCATAGTGCTCGACCGGCCCAACCCGAATGGGCACTATGTTGACGGTCCGACAATGCAGGCTGAAAATACCTCTTTTTTGGGCATGACCGAAATTCCCTTGGTTTATGGAATGACCATTGGTGAATACGCTCAAATGATCAACGATGAAGGTTGGTTGGGGGAAGGACTCAAAGCAGATTTGAAGGTCATAACTCTAGGAAACTATGAACACAATTCTGAATATGCACTACCCATTCGACCTTCACCCAATTTACCGAACGATATCGCTATCAACCTCTACCCTAGTCTAGGCCTTTTCGAAGGCACCAACATCAATGCCGGTCGGGGTACGGAGTTTCAGTTTCAACGATATGGCGCTTCATTTTTAGACAGCACCGTTTATCAATTCAGCTATACCCCCAAACCTAACTTCGGTTCGAAATACCCCAAAGAAGAAGGAAAAATTTGTTTTGGAAAAGACCTATCAGTGCGACCCAGAATGAACGAACTGTCTTTACAGTGGGTAATGGATGCCTATCAAAACTGCACGGACAAAAAAAAGTTCTTCAACACATCAGGTTTTACGAGACATGCCGGTACCGCAGCGTTACAAAAACATATCGAAGCTGGGCTTTCAGAACAGGAGATTAAAGCGACTTGGCAAGAAGACCTTGAAGGTTTTAAGAAAATAAGGGCGAAATATCTCAGATACGATTAAATAGTATAGTTCAATAAAAACGTACGTCAATATTAAAACCCACCCCTAAGCTTCCAAACTTTTTAAATTTTGAATGATAGGTATACTTGTAAAGCGTACCATTGGTCATTAGCCCCAAAGGAAAAAATATAGCCTCGTCTTTTTTGTTTTCACCCTCATTGGCCACCCACTCCAGAGCAACGATAACATCGTCTTTTAGTATGATATCGTAGGGTCTCAGGTCTATGGTAACTTTGCCCGTTTGCTTGGGTTCTATTGGGACCAAAATATTATCCTTTACAATATTTTTAGAAGGTCTTCCTTTTTCAACAGTATAAAAGTTCAGTCGAAAAGTGGATTTTGCGCTAAGACGGTTATGGGATATGGTGAAATTAAATGCATCCACAAAAGTGGGATTCTTTCGAATATTGATTTTTATGCCCATCTCCGCTCCCAATTGGTCATAACCGAATCCTGTTCCTAAAAATTTTGACTCGGTTTTATTACCTAGGGTTCTTTTCTTAAACGCTTTGGCCGAAACGACGACTTCATTGAGTTCGCTTATCTCTTCGGTTAGGCCAATCATGAGGGTATCCGCTTCGTTTATAATTTTCTTCAGCAAAAAGTCCTTGGCTTGATATCCTATTCTAGAAACCCGAAGCGTATCGTTGACCAAATCATCTTCCAGTCGTAAACTAAAGTATCCCAAGGTATCTGAAACCGTACCTGTAGCTCCATTTAGCACCCCTACATTCACATAGGGCAACGGATAGCCTGATTTGGCATCGATAACCCTACCTAAAACTTCCGATGATTTTTTCGTGGACTTTTTAAGATTTTTAATATCAAAAGGGATGGTCGTGGTATACTCCAATTCGCTAAGTTTGGACCACCAGGACTCAAAACCCCCGTCCTCCTTTAAATGTTGTAAAAAAAAGGCAGAAGTAGTTTTATCGAGATGGTCGTAAATAGCTACTGCATCCTCTGAAGTATTTAAGATAGCCGGTATACAGCTAAAATTTGCATGCTCACTATTTTCAAATCGCAAATAGTACTTTTCCGAATCTAATTTTTTATAGAAATGGTACTCTTCTGTTGGCGTAAAATCATCCAGTTTGTCTCCGCTTTCAAAGTACAGATAGGCCAGTTTTAGGTTCTCAATACCTTTAAACTGGGAATCGTAAATCTCTTGAATATACCTGTCATTATCTTGCCAACTGGCCCCATTGGCATAGTTGTTAATGTCTGAACTATCGCCAAAATAATGGGTTTCACTGCCATCAAGAGATAGCATTGCTTTGATATTGGGCTGGCGATTTGCCAAAATTACGGCTCCCATTCCTCCCCAACTCGTTCCCAGAACTCCTATTTTAGACATATCAAGATTGAAAAGACTGGAACCTTGTAAATATTTTATGACAAATTCAGCATCATAAACCTGTTCCATCGTATCTGCCAGCTCGTTGGTCATATCACCCGGGTACCGCCCTACGGAAGACATGGAGACCACTACAAAACCCTTTTTTGCCAGATTTTCCAGTAGCCTGTAATTTTCAAATCCCATACCATTAAAGCCAGCCATATAGAGCACTAGTGGGAACCTTTCTACCAGAGTTTCCGCTTCTTTAAAACTACTTGTTTTGACTTCCAACAACTTTCTTCCGTCCGCGTCGACACCTAATTCCGCTACATAGAACATTGCCAATTCTTCGACCATTCCTGAGTAGTCTGTTTCTTCTTGATAGGTATTGGCCCGCTCCTCAAATAATTGAAACAAATCACCAAATTTTAAAGGCTTGGCCCCGTTCAAAACTTTGGAAGAAGGATACCAGATATCCAATTCCAATGGCCGATAATGTAATCTATCCGATTGCGCACTGCCAGGCTTGTAGGTCCGAGAAGAATCTATCAACTGAAGGCTCATAAAACCTGAGCTATATGAAGAATCCGCATTTTTTTGGGATTTGACCTCATTCACAAAAAACAAGATGACAAAAAATATTGCAAAATGTAGTTTCATAAAACCAAAGTAAAAATTCGTTCAATCTATTAGACCAAAAGTTTGGTTAAATGGTTGCCTAAGAAGAAACTTGTCGTATTTACAAATCCAGTACTGGATCGACTGATCAGTACCAATAAAGCTTTATCCCTTGGAAGTACTGGAAAGACCTGTAGTTGGCTTCCGGTATTTATGAAACGGTTGTTTTAATAGACCTACAATACTCGAATTCTCTTTTTCATCGGGAAAAGTATCTACCCCATACGTGATTTTCTCAGGGTCCAGATACATATAGGTTCCAAAGAGCCTATCCCAAATCGAAAAGATATTGCCGTAATTTGAATCCGTGTAGGGCAACACAAAATGGTGATGTACCTTGTGCATATCAGGAGAGACAATTACCCAACTTAATGCTTTATCTATCTGCTTGGGTAACTTTATATTGGCATGATTAAATTGTGATAATACCACAGAAAGACTTTGATACAACATGATAATCCCTATTGGCGCTCCTACGAGAAAAACACCGGTCAAAGTAAAAACATAGCGAATGATACTTTCTAGGGGATGATGGCGATTTGCCGTTGTCGTATCTACATGATGATCGGAGTGGTGTACCAAATGTATCATCCAAAGCGGTTTTACTTTATGCTCAACTAAATGAGCCGTATAGGCACCTATCAAATCCAAAAGTAATAGACCGGCAATCACATACAACCAAAGTGGCATTTCTGGCAACCAATTAATGATGCCAAAATCATTGGCGACCACCCAATCTGAGGTATTTAATAGCAAAAACGCTAAAGGAAAGTTGACTATTATGGTCGTTAAGGTGAAAAAGAAATTAGGTATCGCATGTTGCCATTTTTTGTACTTGACTGAAAATAGGGGAACAATACCCTCCAAAATCCAAAAAAAGGTAATTCCTCCAACTAAAATGAGCGCACGTGGTACTGGCCCAATTGTTTCAAAATACTGCATTATCGCTTCCATATCTTAAAAATACAAATACTACAACGGAATTCGTTTTTTCATCTCTTCGACAATGTTATAGGCTGCCGGACAAATGGCCACATTCTTCAATGTCAAATTACCTATTTGATGGAATTTCTTTCTATTGGTATGCGGGTATTCCCTACACGCCTTGGGGCGAACATCATAAATTGAACAGTAG
>CAYNUM010000203.1:0-5111 GCA_964400025.1 uncultured Croceivirga sp. | reverse complement strand
CAGCCCGGTATTCCATCAAAATCAAGCTTGAAAAGAAATCATGAATGAATAATTAGCCCCAAAAGTTATCTTTGATTTAGATGTTAAGTCTTACAAAATGCTTCTAACAAAAAATACCGTATTGTAACAAGCTGAACTAAACCAGTATGTCGAATAAAGTAGTACTCCTAATAATAATCCTATTTATCTCTTGCAACTTTTCAAAAGAGCAGGACAAAGCCAAAGAAGCACCTAAAAAACCGACTGCCATAAGTGTTGTGGAAAACGCCATTGATGCGGCTGGAAGCTTGGAAAGGTGGAAAAATATTGCCTCACTCTCCTACACCAAAAAATCAAGACTGCTTTTAGAGAATGGGGAAATTGAATCTGAAGTAGTTCAGCGTCATCATTATGATTTTCGACCTGATAAAAACATAAAAATCTCATGGAGAGTTGGCAACGACCGTTTTTTGATTGAACACAATGATTCGATTTCTCAAAAATTCAAAAATGACAGTCTTGTCGAAGAGGGGTCAGCAGTTAGATCATCAGTCAATAGTTCGCTTTATGTTCTTGGAATGCCATTTAAGCTTTTGGACAAAGGCACCGAACTCAGCTATGATGGCCTAAAATCAATAAATGGTATTGACACGGTGCACTCCATTAATGCGACTTATGCCCCAAATAAATACCAAAATCATTCTACCCAAGACGTTTGGTGGTATCATTTCGATAAAAATAACGGAGCATTTTTAAGCTCCTTGGTCTACCACGAACCCACCTACGCCTTAATTGAAAATTTAGAGGTCGTTCATACAAACGGGTTGACCTTCCCAGGTATTCGAAAGAGCTATCGTTGCGACGAAAATGGGGAAAAGATTTTTCTAAGGGCAGAATTCTGGTACGATGATTATTCTGTTGAGTTTGTAAAAAACTAAGGCCCTGGTTTCCCAAGGCCTCTGTTTAAATCTCAAAGTTTATTTCAGGTTCAATATATTCAATATCTTCTAGAGGATATATCATTCCTTCATAAGGATCAAAATCCAAAGGTAGATACTGGTATACATCAAAGCCCAAGTCGAATTCGTCTTCAACTTCAAGTTCCACATATTCAATGGAAGCCAATAATTGGGCCTCTGCTTTCTCATTAAGGAGATTATCATTTGTTCCAATGGAACCAAAACCAAGATGCATTGCAAAAAGACTCAACGACATCATTAAAACAATACTTTTCTTTCTCATGTATTTAGTACTTAACTGTTTTTAATATTCAAAAATCAACTCATGCGACTCCAAAGCTTTTTGCCTATCGGCATATAACCGAACTACGTTGTCAACCAAAGGTTCCCCATCACTTTTCTGAACGATGATAAAAATGTTGCCTCCTTTAAGACGAATCTCACCAATAATCTCAACACGAGAATTCTCCAAGCCAGTGAGCATTGATAAATCATCCAATTTTTGGTTCAAAAAATCAAGAGAAAAATGGAGGTATTGATAGTACCTACTGGAGGGTCTGCCTATACGCAGTGAAGTGCCGATTTTAAGTTCAGGAAGCTCTCTTGAACCTTCGCCTAAAGGAAAAAGTACAGGGGCTTCTTTTCTCTTTTTCACAGCTTTTCTTCCCATGAATTTTCTTTGTATAAAGATACTTCAAGGAAAGAATTTTAAAAAGTCTTACTTACTGTTTAGATAGTTAAACTTTGTTAATTTAATAGTTTTACTATCATTTAAATGAACGTTTTTTAATCATACCTCCCCGGGTATCATTAATGCTGCTCATGACCACAAAAGCACTCTCGTCGATTTTCTCGACTTCCACCGTAAGTTTTCGAATTTCTAGACGTGTAATTACAGTATAAATGACATCATATTCATTACGTTCACCTTGTTTTCCATAACCGCCTGATGCCTTGTAAATGGTCAACCCTCGCCCCAGCTGCTCCGTGACCATTTTTCTAATTTTTTCACTTTTGGGTGATATAATGGTTACCCCTGTATATTCTTCGATACCATCGACTACAAAGTCCAATGTCTTTGATGCTGCCAAATAGGTCAACATGGAATACAAAGCCGCTTCTATTGACAGTAAATAAGCCGCGGCCAGAAAAATGAAGATATTGATGATTATGATGACATCACCAATTTTAACCCCAAGTTTTTTACTTAAGTAGATGGCCAAAACTTCGGTACCATCAAGAACACTGCCACCCCTGATTGACATTCCTATACCTGCGCCCAAAAAGAATCCACCGAAAACGGAAACTAAAAGCTTATCCTGAGTTATTTCTGGAAAATCTATCAACGCTAAAACCATAGCGAGCCCTAAAATGGCCAATAACGCTTTTACCGCAAATTGTCTGCCTACGGTTTTGTAGGCCATAAATAGAAAGGGAACATTGACAAAAATGATAAGTATCGCCAACGGTATTTCGGTAACTTCAGAGACCAAAAGTGAAATTCCCGTAGCTCCGCCATCAATAAATCGATTCGGCAACAAAAAACTTTCCAGGCCGAAAGCTGCTGCGAATATTCCGAAAAAGATGAACAGCGTATCCTTAAGGACCGCATTCAACTTAAAAGCTGGTTTAGACTTTTGCAAACGCTGTCGTTCTTGTAAAATACCTTCAGCGTTCATGCCTTAGAGATTTTCAGGGTTGATGGCCAGACTCTTAAAAAGATTCGCCTTTGCGGTAAAGAATTTATTCTGTACCTCGTTCTGTTTCAATTCTGCATCAATCAATTTGCTTTCACGTGAATTGATCAAGAACAAAGAACTTTCCCCAAAACTGAACTTGCGTTCTTCAGCAGCCAACAGCGTATTGTAATCGCGAACGATATTATCAATCAATCGATTTTGCTCTAAAAATGAATCCAGTTCACGATATAAGGCCAAAACCTTGTTCTGAATTTCTACTCGAGCATTATCGCGCTCAAACTCTGCATCCTGCAGCTTGAATTTTGCTAATTTCAGGTCACCCCGTTCCTTTCTTAAAAAAAGGGGAAAGTAAAAATTGAGGCCACCTTTATACTGTTCGGTGACAAACGAATTGATTCTATCGGGAGATTCCGTCAAAAAGTTGTATTCCACATCAATCTTCGGAAGCAACTTGTTTGCTTTTAAACGTCTATCGACAGTCAGGCCGTCAATCTTAAAATTCATTGAACGCAACTTCGGATGATTTTCTATGGTGAAACTGTCCAAGGGCTTTCCGAAAATTTCTAGGGTAACGTCAATTTCACGTTGAGGCTCACGATCTGGAATCACGTTGGGTTGCAACTCAACGGGCACATTTTCAATCCAAAGAAAATTGGATAGTTCCAAGGAGCGTTTTATGAATTTGATTTTCGCCTGCTCTAAACTCAAGGCTCGGTTTTCCACAGCAATTTTCGCTTCTACTGTATCAATTATAGCGACATCACCGGCCAGGGCACTTTGTTTTACCCCCTCAAATCGAACGGAGGCATTGGTCAAGAAGTTTCTGAAAATCTCCGTCTCGTTATAAGACTTCAACCACTCAAAATAGGCCAAAGAGGCATCATAGAGTATCTGGTTCACCAAAAGGTCTTGATCAGCTTTCGATTGCTCCCTAAAAAACTTAGCCTTCCTTAAGGTGGCCATTCGTTCGTTAATCCAAAAACCCCGTGCTAATGATGCCGATATACCCGCACTATAAAGTCCATCGTCAGGAAACGTTTCGTCTAGATTGATAAAATCACCCTCGGCTTGTTCAAATCCACCTTTGAATTCTATCCCAAAATATGTGGGAATCTTAAAAGTGCCGTTTAACCTATCCCAATATTCGGTTCCCTTAAACTTCTTTCGCTCGTAATCTACCTCAATTTTAGGATCAAAACCACCTCTAGCCTTCATGAGATTTGCCTGACCAATTGAAATTGTCAGTTGGGCCTGCCGTGCTATAGGATGGTATTTTTTGACATAGCCGAGATATTCATTAAAGCTCAGTACAAGAGTATCTTGCTGAGCATTTATGAAACCGAACGTCAAAAATGCCAAATAAAAAAGATACTGTCTCATCTTTATTTCTTTTCGGCCTTGGCCATCTTAGAGTTTTCGGGTTGATAGTAGTTTGGTGGGAAACCGTTCAACTGTCGCCATAGCTCGAACCAAATGGGTACATCATCCAAAAGTGCTATGGTATCAGCTCCTGAACCCGCCCTGATATCTTCAGGCCATTCATGGTCTTCTGGGTCTGGAGCCAATAGAATTCGATACTTGCCGTTATCACTGATAAAAGTTTCAATGGCCACGACCACCCCACCATAGGTGCCATAGGATACATTGGGCCACCCACTGAAAACAATAGCAGGCCATCCATCAAACTGAATTCGAACTTTTTCCCCAATATGCATCAATGGAAGATCTAGTGGATCTACAAAGGTCTCTACAGCCATATCAATATTGGCCGGCATAATACCTACCAACCGATCTCCTTCTTTAAAGGTTTCGCCGATACCCCCTTGAATGGCCCTATTGATATAACCGCTTTGCGGGGCCCTGATATAGTAGAGGTCATTACGAATACTGTAATTCGAAAATTGATTTTCTAGTTTTGTCACTTGCGCCTCTGAATCAAACTGACTGGACTGGGCCGTAAACATATCACTGCGGGCCTTTGAAATCTTGTCGGTATATTCTGCCTGCACTCGGGTAATCTCCACCTGCGAGTTCAGCACCTCATTCTTACTGGCTAACAATTTGTTCTCTTGGGAAATTAACTTTGCCTGTGTCTCCTGTAGTTTAAGTCGTTTTTCTTCCACATCGGTAACCGCTTTAAGGCCTTCAGACTCTAACTGTGTGGTGCGATTAAACTGCCGTTCCGCAATAAGAATGTTTGTCTTAGCGGCTTCAAGATCTATACTATCGCTTTGTACCTTCAGCTTTGACTGTAAAAGTTTGTTGCGGGCTTGCTCCAATTTCAAACCACGTTCATTGGTTAGGGCACCAATCTGGGTTTCCAATGCTTTGACCTTTTCTTGATAGGAGGTAACGGCCATTTCCTTGGCCCGAATTTGCATTCCGGTACGTTCAACCAATTTTGGGTCGAAGTATTCATTTTTAATTTCGGAAATATGCAGTATGGTATCTCCCTTTTGCACAAAATCACCTT
>CAYNUM010000202.1:0-5189 GCA_964400025.1 uncultured Croceivirga sp. | reverse complement strand
GCATTGCAGAAGCCGATAACAGCATTTTTATTTGGGTATTGGTCAGTGTGGGTCTACTGGTATTTATTGCCCTATGTGGATTCTTGCTCTGGCTCTTCTATCGCCTGCTCTATGGCATTCTCTTAAAGCGCTTGAATGAAAATTATAAGGAGTTGAAAAAACTGGAAGTCTAGCTTTTTTCCTTGTAGCTGTAGCGTCTTTTCTGATG
The DNA here is from genome assembly GCA_964400025.1 of uncultured Croceivirga sp. Lineage (GTDB taxonomy): Bacteria > Bacteroidota > Bacteroidia > Flavobacteriales > Flavobacteriaceae > Croceivirga. Next base: position 4,981 of record CAYNUM010000202.1, on the reverse strand, counting down.
GTCGGCCTCATAGGCGGCCAATTCTTCTTGGGGAATCACTTTTAAAAAAGAAGGGTGTTGCTCAATGGCATATTCCAACTTTTCAATGACCTGCTCAATACTCTCGTTATCGTAATCGATTTCCAAGGGCTGCTTGATGATCATCGATTGTAGAATGCCCTTCTTTTTGATGTACAGTCCCTTTTTATCAAAAGAACGTCGAAACCCGTCGATTACCACAGGCACCACTACGGGCTTGTATTTTTTAATGATATGGGCCGTACCCTTACGGAGGGGTTTCCAAGGTTTTGTGGTGCCTTGGGGAAAAGTAATGACCCAGCCATCATCGAGGGCGATACCGATATTTGAGATATCACTGAATTTCACCTGTCGATTGACTTCTTGCCCATCGGCACGCCAGGTACGTTCAATACTGATGGAACCCGCATAGGCCAAGACTTTGGTCAACAGACTCTTTTTCATGGTCTCTTTGGCCGCGATGTAATAGAAGTTGAGTTTGGGCTTCCAGAGGTAGAGAATGTTTCTGATATTATCCTCACGACCGCTCAAGGCCGCATTGAACACATGAAACATGGCCACTACATCGGCAAAATAGGTCTGATGATTGCTTACAAAGAGTACGTTTTTTTCGGGGAGGCTCCTTAAGATGTCAGAGCCTTCTATCTCCAGTTTATTAAAACCCTTATAGCGTGAGTGGGTGATTAGGCCCAAAGTCCGAATCAACCACTTCTTTACAAAAAGGTTGTGGCCAAAGGGGGTTTTCTTAAAAATATCCATTCGTCATTGCTGGGCGGGCAATTTACAAAATCAGTGCTAAAGTACCTGTCTGAGCAGGTCTTTAATTTCACTGAGCATCATGGCCGTAGCTCCCCAAACGGTGTAACCATTTAATTTAAAAGCAGGTACCAGAATATTGTGGGCATAGGAAGTGGTCAGCTGTTGTTGCATCAAATTGGCATCGTCCAAAAAATCGGTCAAGGGTACCTCAACCAGGGCTTCAACCTCCACCGGGTCAATAGTGAAGGGTGCATTCATGGTAAAAAGTCCAATATAGGGTTGTACCAAAAAGTTACTGGGGGGAATATACACCTCACTCAATGCTTTTACCATTTGAATGACGTCTGGTGCTATGCCCACCTCTTCAAAGGTTTCTCGTTTGGCGGTATGCAAGAGATCTTTGTCGCTTTCCTCGACCTTCCCGCCGGGAAAACCAATCTGGTTGGAATGCACTCCCGGATATTCTTTACGCAAGATGAGCAATAAATAGGTCTCATCATTGGTCTTTGGGTAGAACAGGGCCATTACCGCGGCCCGTTTCGCATTGTCTTTAATTTGCTGACCTTGCTCTCGAAATTTCCGTCGGACCTCGGGCTCCATCTTGTAGTGGGAAGCCTCGCCGGGCAACGGTAGATTTTTTATTTTTACGAGCAGTTCACTAAAACGGGAATACTTCATGCAGCTAGGACGAATGACATTTAAAGCAAGTTTACTATTATTTTTTTTGGTGGGATGCGGAAATGGGGATAAAAAATCGAGCCAGAAGGAGGCCGTAACGCCAGTTGTAGCTGAAATCGATTCAATGGCTGAAAAAGAAGTGGATGTTGTGGAGATTGAAAAAGACACCTTTCGACTGAACGAAGAAAATGCGATTGATTTTTTCTTTGATTACGCCAAGGAAGTAAAGGAGAGCAGGGTGCGACTAACCACTACCATGGGTAGTTTTACCATTCAATTGTATAACAACGTACCTTATCATAAGGCCAATTTTATCTACTTGACCAAGAAGGGCTATTTTGATAATACCCAGTTTCACCGAGTAGTACCTGATTTTATCATTCAAGGGGGGAATTCAGACGATAAAGCGGTCAGTAACAAACGAAAAGCCATCGGCAAATACCTCTTGCCTCCAGATACCCGAAAAGGCCATAAACACCATCGCGGTACGATTTCGATGCCCAGTAGTGAACGCGACAACCCCCATAAACTGGCTTCGCCTTACGAATTCTTTATTGTGGTTACCAAACCGGGATCATATCATCTTGATGGCAGCTATACCCCATTTGGTAGAGTCATCGAAGGTATGGATGTGGTCGATAAAATCAATCATGTGGCTATCGACCAAGGTGAATGGCCGATGCGCAATGTATATATTACCAAAGCTGAGGCCTTGTGAGGGCACGGCGTTGGGTGCTAGGTGCTGGGTGTACTATGCCCGAAGCTAGATGAAGATCGAAAGCAGTAATTCGCAAATGGCACTAAGCAACCTCTAAATAGCGAAAATCAAAATCGAAACGCATCACGAAACTGATAGCGCAATGATAGTAAGGCACCAAACTGACTATCTTGATTAGCATTGAGTTCTCCTGAAAGATTTAAACGTAATTTCCAATTTTCATCAAAATCGTAGTCAAAAGCAGCATCAAGAAAAACAGATTCTTCAAAAAAGTCAGAACCCTGAAATATTATAGCTCGACGATTGCCCTTATCTCTTAAATAAGTCAATAAAAAACGCCCAAGGAGTTTATCCAATTTCGCTGTGGCTCCAAAATGAAAGGCCTTGATCAAATTACTGGAAATACCTTCACCGTTTTCATCAGGAAATAGAAGAGGAACACCAATGGTTCTGTCAAAATAGGTCCAACCGGAAGCATAGGTCCCGTTATTAAAGTAATTATCGTTTCCGCTACCACGCTTCCAACCGCTTTGCCAAGTCGTTTGTAAAAACTCAAATAGAAAAGACTCAAAAATTTTGGGCTCCGCCAGTTTCCAATGAACACCCCATAGGCCATCTGGAAAATTTAGCATCACCTGACCAGATGAATCTTCAAAAAGATTTTGAAAATAGACCTCCAAATCCCCAGCACGAAAGGCATTAACATAATGAACCCTCCAAGATCCCAAATGATTCCCTAAAGCATTCTGTTGATCGGTAACAAAGGCATCTTCACCTCCACCACCTCCAATAAAAATAGTAGTAAAATTAGAAAAGGATGAAGGCTGCTCGCCTCTGACAGACGAAGTTCCTCCCCATTGGGCATAGTGGTGTAGTCCAGCCCGTAGTTTTGCTGTTCTAGTCAATTGCCAATGGACCATCATAAACTTATGGTGCACCATGGCCCCATCAACAACACGTTCGTCATTTAACCAATAGTTAGCAATACCTGCTTGCAGCCCCAGATGTCTAGAAATACGTAGTGGTCCCCGCATACTCAATTCCAGACCAGGTAAAGGGCGGGCGTTTCGACTATACAGAATATCCCCATTGGTTGTTGATAGTCCTGAAAGCAAGGTGTCACGGGGTTTCGCTCCAGCGATAAAACTGAAAACCCCTGTATTAAAGTTCACATAGTACGATTGCATTCTAGGGGTTGTACTTATATCTTGACCGTATTCAAAAAATCCTGCAGCCCCTACAGAAATGTCCGTAGTATCACCTAGATACTTTGTGTAGTAAGCGTCCAAAATTGCCAAGGCATCGGTATTTTTAGACACTTGACCCAAGGTGTTCGCTCGACTCCAAAAGGGGTTTTCATCCGGAGCACTACCCCCCAAGAGTTCCAAACTGGTCTTAAATTCATACTGGGCGTTTAAAGTAGATAGCACGGATAGTAGGGTAAAAACTAAAGTGTATTTTACCCATCTTGTTGTTCGTAGCCGTGCCGCAATTGTAGAATTCGCACCTTTGCCCATGGAAAGTGTTCTTCAAAGGCGCGAAAATACAGATTTCACCATTTCAACCGCGTTAAATACAAGCTCGAATTTTCAATTTTTAGACGAACGGTAGATTTGAATAGGATTTCCAACTCCAGTTCACTTTATTCGTCATAAGAAAAGCCTCATTTATGTATTATTGAAGGGGTCATTTTAGGCGAACTACGATGTAGTTGAGAATAGCCATTAGATCTTTCTTCCTAACAATCTCGTCATCAGAATTACAAAGGAAAAACTTATGTCAAACTGAGGAGCTCACTTTAGGCAAACAAGGAAGTATCTAAAAAGTCAAAACAAATGTCATATTGAGCTTGCCTGTGCTGAGCCTGTCGTAGTATCGAAATATAGTGTCTTTATGCCTTTGGACTATCGGTTTCGACAAGCTCAACCTGACAATAAGGGCAAATTACTTTTTAGATATACTCTCACAAAAGGAACCTATAATTCCAAAAGAACATCTGAATGAAAATGGCCCAGCATCAAACCACGAACATCGCGCACTTGTGCTGAGCTTGCCTGCACTGAGCTCGTCGAAGTGTCGAAGCATCAAACATCGTGCTTTGCATAGCAAGAACCCTAATCAAATTCCGGCTCAAAGTCTAAGTACCCGGTATAGAAACGATGGCGCTTGGCAATCTTGTAGGTAATTCCTGCTAAGAAGGCGGAACGGTTATCATTCAATCGCGCATAATCCCCACTTAGATTGACATGTAGGTTCAAATGGTCCGTCAATTCATATTCTCCACCCAGGTACATATACCATACCGTATTATCGCCAGGAAGTGGGTTATTAGGAGTTCCTTCATTTAATACATAACTCGACAACAATTTCACATGCCACCCATTAGAAGAGGCTGTAGCCCCAAAGTGGTGGGCTTTTACCCGATTGTTGGCAATGCCATTGCCGTCAGGGTTGGGAGTGATGAAAGGCAATCCAATGGTCCGCCCAAAATAGGTCCAACCTGAAGTATATAGCGAACTATTAAAGTAATTGTCATTGCCCCGTTGCGGCTGCAATCCGCTTTGCCAATTGGTTTGTACATATTCATACAAAAGACCATCCACAAACGAACGTCTGGGCAACTTAAAAAAGGCTCCCCAAAGGCCGTCAGGAAAGTTTTTCATCTCTCGGCCCGAAGCATCCTCAAAGATGGACTGATAATAAAAATCTCCCAATAAAGGTCCAATCTTTTGACTATAGGTCACTCGATAGGAGCCTAAATGATTTCCTATAGGTTGGTTGTTAAAGTCTATAAAAGGTGTACCCTCA
>CAYNUM010000201.1:0-5201 GCA_964400025.1 uncultured Croceivirga sp. | reverse complement strand
AAAGAATAAATTAAACGGACTTCAACAATCAGAGACCCTAATTACGGAATATGAAATGGATCTCGAAAAATGCAAAGAAGAACTTACTCAAACCAAACGGGAGCTTTACATAGCACGAAGATTGAATTAGTGATTGATTTCGTCCTATGAAATTTGTTTCTTTTCGAATACCAAAGTCAATTGAGCTTGTTCAATTAATCGGTCTTCAAAGGCTCAAAACAATCTTTAGGCAATGTTTAAGTTTCTTGAAAATATTTACTCTCCAACAGACCTAAAAAAAATACCCGCCCAGGATTTACCTAAGGTTGCAAAAGAACTTCGCGAATTCATTATCAATATTGTCGCTACGAAGGAAGGCCATCTAGGAGCAAGTTTAGGCGTGGTTGAGCTCACTATTGCATTGCATTACATTTTTGACACACCTGATGACCGGTTGATATGGGATGTAGGTCATCAGGCCTATGGCCATAAAATATTGACAGGTAGAAAGGACATTTTTGAAACCAATCGTCAGTTAGGTGGTATCAGTGGTTTTCCAAAGCGGAGTGAAAGTGAATTTGACACTTTCGGTACGGGCCATAGCTCTACATCTATCTCTGCGGTATTGGGAATGGCACTTGCTTCACAATTGGATGGTCATACTAAAAGACAACACATTGCGGTAATCGGTGATGCCTCAATCGCTAGTGGAATGGCCTTTGAGGCCTTGAACCATTTGGGTGAAACTAATACCAACGTCCTTATCATTCTCAATGATAATGCTATTGGTATTGACCCCAGTGTAGGCGCCCTTAAAAAATACCTGACCAACGTAAAAAAGGGAACTGCGAAAGAAGAGAATATTTTTGAGTGCTTGAACCTTAAATATTCAGGACCTATAGATGGGCATGATTTACGAGCGTTGACCAAAGAGCTAAAACGTCAAAAGGCACTTAATGGCCCAAGGTTACTTCATGTCATTACAACGAAAGGAAAAGGACTTCAAAAAGCAGAACAAGACCAAGTCACCTACCACGCCCCAGGAATGTTCGATGCGAGTACCGGTGAAAAGATTTCCAAAAGCACAGCTGGACTCCCCCCCAAATACCAAGATGTTTTTGGTCATACAATTGTAGAGTTAGCTAAAAACAATAAAAAAATCATAGGTATTACTCCCGCGATGCCCACCGGAAGCTCTTTAAAATTTATGATGGAAGAAATTCCGGAAAGGGCATTTGATGTAGGTATTGCCGAACAACATGCCGTAACCCTTGCTGCAGGGATAGCAATCGAGGGCTATATTCCTTTTTGCAACATCTATTCTACCTTTTTACAACGAGCCTACGACCAAGTAATTCACGATGTTGCGCTTCAAAACATACCGGTTGTTTTCTGTTTGGATCGGGCTGGTTTGGTAGGCCAAGACGGCCCTACACATCATGGAGTGTTTGATTTGGCGTACCTCAGGTGTATTCCCAATATGGTCATTTTTTCACCGCTTAATGAAATGGAACTCCGAAATATGATGTACACTGCCCAAAAAGGAATAAAAAGTCCCTTGGCGATTCGTTATCCAAGAGGGCGGGGCAATCATGTGGATTGGAAAAATGATTTTCAAGAAATCGCCATGGGCAAGGGAAGGGAACTCAAAAAGGGAAGTAAGATCGCTTTTTTGACCTTGGGCCCAATCGGAAATGAAATTATAGCACTAATTGACGACCATCCCTCAAAAGAACTCTTTGGCCACTACGACATGCGATTTGCCAAACCTTTGGATGAAGAACTACTTCATTCGGTCTTCAAAGAATACGAACAAATTATCACCATTGAGGATGGTAGTAAAATTGGTGGTTTTGCTTCAGCAGTAGTTTCCTTTGCAAATGAATACGGGTATAAAAACAAAATTGAAATTTTTGGTGTGCCAGATTTCTTTATTGAGCATGGTACTATTGAAGAATTGCAAGATATTTGTGCGCTGAACAAGCAACACATTGAAACCTACCTTGAAAAAATCATATAGTCTTTTACTATTAGCCCTTTTATTTTCTGGTTCTTTCGGTTTCGGGCAGCAAATTGACGTTGAAGTCGATTCCTTAACCACACAGCAAGATTCTGTCAAGATTGATACCATAGTCATTCGATGGCCTCAGAAAAAATTAAAATTGACACCTTACGGTGTGCGGCGTATCGCTCCAAAAACCGGTTTGAACAAAACCAAGGCCATCACCGAAAAACGAAAAAAATTCGTTCCCCCGACCTTTTGGATAAAACAAAACAACTTTGGCCTGAATATTAATGAAGTAGCTTTTGTAAACTGGAATGCTGGTGGTGAAAACTCAGTTTCGGCATTGGCCAATCTTACTTTTGTACGGAATTACAAATTCAGGTACCTGACTTGGGAAAATGAGCTTAGGTTTCGCTATGGCATTAATGTTCAAGAAGGAAGGGCCTTGAGAAAAACCGAAGACCTGATTCGTTTTAATTCTACTTTCGGTTTTCGAAAGGACACTTTGAGCAATTGGTTTTATTCAGCAAAGGCCAAATTCAATACACAATTTTCAAACGGTTTCAATTATCCGAATCGTGAAACCCCAATTTCGCGATTCATGGCTCCGGGATACTTTTTCTTTGGTGCAGGAACGTCTTACATAAAACCAGACAACTCCCTCAACATTTACATCTCCCCAACTACGCTTAAAGCCACGTTGGTGTTTGATGAAGAATTGTCAAACAAAGGTGCCTTTGGGGTGTCGCCAGGGAACAACTCTTTTGTTGAGTTCGGTTTTCTTTTTACGCAATTATGGAATACCAAAGTGTTCAAAAATGTTGAGATGAATCACCGCCTCAATTTATATACTGATTACATTCGAAGTTTTGGCAATGTTGATATTGATTGGGAGCTCAATTTTAAATTTAAGGTAAACAAATATATCAATGCCAATATCGGCACACATGTCATTTATGATGATGATATTCGATTTGACCAAGTCCTCAATGATGCAGGAGAAGTCATAGACCCCGGAGACCCAAGGATTCAATTCAAACAACTATTGGGCATTGGCCTAGGATACAATTTTTAAAACTGGCCCCCTACAAATCGCTGATGTAATTGAACTGCGGCGCTGTCGGACAGACTAGCAACAAAACTGCAGGTATTCAGCAAAATCTCGTAGTGCGAGCGTTCTGTATTTTGATAAAATCGTGGTAGTGTTCGAAGTAGTAGGCTGTGATATGTGCTTTCTTTATTTTCCTTTTTTGCAATCAAAGCTTCGGTATATAAGTTCAAAATATCACGGATTACGGTATAACCCGCCAATTCTTTTTCAACCACTTCAGAAGACTGGTAGACCTTTTCAACACTTATTTTTATTATATCTTCTATTTGCGGACTGTACTGACTTTTATCCAAAAGTGCCGTGGTAAACTCCCCCTCAGCAATCGCCTCCTCATTTTCAAGAAATAGCTGTACCGCTTCTTGAATCAAAGTACTAATGGCTAAAGCCCTTAGATAACTAAGTCGGTCAATGGTGTGCTCCATTTTATGGTACTTACTGGTATTGATGCTGTTCTTTACCAGTTTAATCAAGTATTCCAATGCAAAATCCTCAGGAATGAGTCCTCGATTAATACCATCTTCAAAATCGATGATGGTATAGCAAATATCATCTGCTGCTTCAACCAAAAAAGTTAAAGGATGGCGATGAAAACTCCTTCCACTTGAAAGCTGTTTTTCTTTAAGTTCCAGTTCATCGGCTACTTCATGAAACAACTTTTTTTCAGACTGAAAAAAACCAAACTTTTTATCTGAAATATTTTTTGTAGGCCTTTTGGGCAATGATTCCTTGGGGTATTTCATAAAGGTGCCCAATGTGGCATAACTCAAACGCAATCCACCGGGCACTCCTTCTCGTGACTCTGTCAATAACTTAAAGCCATTGGCATTTCCTTCAAAATCGACCAGATCCTGAAACTCTTTTTCAGTGAGATAGGACTGGTATTTTCTTCCTTCACCAGATTCAAAAAACACACCGATGGCTTTCTCACCACTATGCCCAAAAGGTGGGTTTCCAATATCATGTGCCAATGAGGCGGCGGCCACAATAGCTCCAAAATCATTGAAGTGGTGACCGTGTTCTTTTGCGAGATATGGATATTTTTCCAAAAGCGCCTTTCCAGCTATTCGACCAAGACTTCGGCCAACCACGGAAACTTCCAAACTGTGTGTGAGCCTGGTATGGACAAAGTCTTTGTTCTGCCCCATATGAATCGGCAACGGTACGACCTGCGTCTTATCTTGAAGGCTTCTGAATGCAGAAGAAAAGATAATCCTATCGTAATCGACCTCAAAGCCCAAACGGGTCTCATCTTGCTCAGAACGTAGCCGTTTTTGAGTATCACCAAAACGTTTTAAGGATAAAAGTCGCTCCCAATACATTGCCAATAAATTAGACCCACAAGATACTGCTTTAGACAGGTAATTCCTTTACGGAAGGCAGCACAACATTTAATATTTGAGGGGGCTGAATTAACTTGTACATAACCATTACTTAACCCACTGTTCTTTTCTTTGCGCTTTTAATTAAGCAATGCGCAGAATTGTATTCTTTACTCTCCTTTTTTTAGGTCAACTGGCGATAGGTCAAGTTACAGGCTCCATTTATGGAAGAATTACCGATTTAAATGCTGATGGAGAACCTCTTCTGTTTGCACATGTTAGTTTGAAAGACACCCAAATTTCTGAGCAAACCAATTTTCACGGAAACTTTGAAATCAATGGGGTTCAAGCCGGTTCGTATGTACTCGAAATAACCTATTTGGGGTATGAGCCCAAAATGATTAATATTGAGGTAAATCCCGATAAAACGGTAATTATAGAAGAATCGCTGCAAACATTGTCTCTTGAAACAGAAAACTTGCAGTTAACGGCAGCTTCATCTTCAGGTAGTAAAATAACTGAAAAAGACAATCGGCGTTAATTCACCTTAAGTTGTCAATAAATTCTTGACTCTGTTCTTAATTATCACAGGTCCTACCTTGTTTCATAACTTTATTTTAACCTGTCAATCTAATTATAGTGGCATTTTTGCGTAATTTGTTCAGTTGATATGGGTGAAAACATCTACATTTTCATGGTTGTGGCGTTGGCCATTTTAGCTATCACCGATTTGGTTGTGGGAGTTAGTAATGACGCCGTAAACTTTTTAAATTCAGCTATTGGTTCT